>NZ_JAIUKC010000189.1:0-410 GCF_020177435.1 Saccharopolyspora sp. 7B
ATCCCACCACCGCACCGTGGGGGCCTACGGGGGGGCGGCCCCCGGACAAAACAAGGACAAACGGAAAGAGACCCCCTCTCGCCAGAGAGGGGGCCTCGAACACACCACGAGTAGCGGGGACAGGATTCGAACCTGCGACCTCTGGGTTATGAGCCCAGCGAGCTACCGAGCTGCTCCACCCCGCGCCAAGCACGACCATCAACCTCAGCCCGTGCCGTATTTCCTTGTGAAGAGAACTCTACTGGAGGGTCCAGGACCGGCCGCAGGCGGGGTCCCTCAAGGGCGTTTCCGCTGGTGGGCGAGGCGGGGGGGGCCGGGGCGGGGGGGGGCCCCCCGCCGGGGGGCGCCCGGCGCGGGGGGGGGGGGGGGGGGGGCGCGCCCCCCGGCCCGGCCGGGGCGGGCGCGCCCGT
>NZ_JAIUKC010000190.1:0-18410 GCF_020177435.1 Saccharopolyspora sp. 7B
TTTCTCTTTAAACCCCACCTCACGGGCGGGCCCCCGCCGGGCCGGCGGGGGGGCCCCCCCCGGGGGGTGCGGGGGGGGGGGCCCGGGGGGGGGCCGGGCGGGGCCCCCCCCGCGGTCGATCAGCCGCCGTTGCCCTGGAGTTGTTCGAAGCGTCCGACGGCGCCTTCGAGCCGCTGGAGCGCCCCGCCGAGGTTGCCGAGGTCGCCGGACTGCTGCGCGGTCCGCACTTGTTCGAGCGCGCTCTGGATGTCGTTGACGGCGCTGCGGAGTTCAGGCGTCGGCTGCTGCCCCGGGGCTTGGGGCTGCCCGCCGGGCTTCTGGTTCGGCGGTTGCTGGGCCTGGCCGTCGCCGGTGGCGTCGCCCGCGCCCGCGCCGAAGACCTGTTCGAGGGCCTTGGGGAGGGTCTCGGCGAAGCCGACGTTGCCGCCGAAGGAGACGAGCACGCGGGCGAGCTGCGGGTAGGAGTCCTGCTCGTTGCGCTGGATGTAGATCGGTTCGACGTAGAGCAGTCCGCCCTTCACGGGCAGGGTCAGCAGGTTGCCGAAGATCGCGTTGACGTTGGGGTTGTTGAACAGGGTCCGGTTCTCGGTGACCTCGGGGGTGGACTCCATCTGGTTCTGCACCTGGTTGGGCCCGGGGGTCTGGGTGTTGGTGGGCAGGCGCAGGACGGTCAGCTTGCCGTAGTCGCGGGGGTCGGAGGACGCGGAGACCCAGGCGGCGAGGTTCTGCCGCCGCAGCGCGGTGAGGGCGCTGGTGAGCTGGAACGTGGGCTGCTGCTGTCCTTCGACCTGGGCGAGCACGTAGTACGGCGGCTGCTGGTTGCCTTCGTCGGCGGCGCCGCCTTGGCCTCCGCTGGTGGGGTCCGGGGGCACTTCCCAGAAGGTCTGCGTGGAGTAGAAGTCGGACGGGTTGTCGACGTGGTACTCGGTGAGCAGGGAGCGCTGCACCTTGAACAGGTCTTCGGGGTAGCGGAAGTGGTCGCGCAGCTGCGGGCTGATCTCGGAGCTGGGCTTGACGACGCCGGGGAACACGCCTTCCCACGCCTTGAGGACGGGGTCGGGCTTGGTGTCGTCGGTTTCGTAGAGCTCGACGTTGCCGTCGTAGGCGTCGACGGTGGCCTTCACCGAGTTCCGGATGTAGTTGATCTGCTGGTTGGGCTGCCGCTGGACGCCGGGGAGGGTGTCGTTGGTGGCTTCGCCGAGTTCGGTGAGCTCGGAGTACGGGTAGTTGTTGAGCGTGGTGTAGCCGTCGACGATCCACTTGATGCGGCCGTCGACGACGGCGGGGTACGGGTCGCCGTCGACCTTGAGCCAGGGCGCGACCTTCTGCACGCGGTCGCGCGGGTTCCGCTCGTAGATGATCTTCGAATTCTCGCCGATGGCCTGGTTGAACAGGATGTTGCGCTCGGTGTAGTGCGCGGCGAACACGAGCCGGTTGAACCAGTTGCCGAGGGGCACGCCGCCCTGGCCGGTGTAGGTGTAGGCGCTGCTGTCGGTGTCGTACTCGCGGGGCGCCTCACCCGGGTCGCCGCCGACGATCGCGTAGGTGGAGGCGAGCTCGCCGAAGTAGGACCGCGGCTGGTCGACGGGGATCTCGCCGCGGCCGTCGTTGGCGACGTCGCTGACGGAGAACACCGGGTAGCCGCCCTGGGTGCGGCCTTCTTCGAGCGTCGAGTCGACGCGGTCCGCGGGCGCGCTGACGAACCCGTTGCCGTGGGTGTAGACCATGTGCTGGTTGATCCACGACTGCTGGTTCGCGGCCAGACCGGCGGTGTTGATCTCGCGGAGGGCGACGAGGTAGTCCTGCAGCTCGCCCTTGGCGTCCCGGTACCGGTCGACGTCGAGCTTGTCGGGGAAGCCGTAGAAGTTGTACTGCTGGGTGAGCTGGGTGAACGTGTCGGACAGGACGCTGGGGTCGAGCAGCCGGATGTTCGGGATGGTGCCCGCGTCGTCGGCGACCTGTTCGGGCCGGAGGTTGGTGACGCCCGGGTAGTCGTGCACCTCGACCTTGTCCTCGCCGATGTCGAAGGCCTGCCTGGTGGCGGCGATGTTGCGGCGGATGGATTCGGCTTCGCGCTGGTTGGCGTTGGGGCGCACGGAGAACTGCTCCAGCAGCGCCGGTCCGACCGCGCCGACGAGCACGCTGGAGAGCACCAGCAGCACGGTGGCGAGCGCGGGGATCCGCAGGTCGCGCAGGAACACGGCGGCGAAGAACGCGAGGGCGCAGAACACCGCGATGCACAGCAGGATCAGCTTCGCAGGCATGACCGCGTTCAGGTCGGTGTAGGTGGCACCGGTGAACAGCGAGTTCCGCTGGGACAGCAGCAGGTCGTACCGGTCGAAGAAGTAGTCGACCGCCTTGAGCAGCACGAACAGCCCGGCGAGCACGGCCAGCTGCACGCGGGTGGGCGCGGACAGCTGCCCGGCGCGACCGGCGAGCCGCACGCCGCCGAAGATGTAGTGCGTGACGAGCGCGCCGATGAAGGCGACGGTGATCGCGACGAACGCCCAGGACAGCAGCCAGCGGTAGAACGGCAGCTGGAAGGTGTAGAAGCTGATGTCGTGGCCGAACTCCGGGTCGGTCTGCCCGAACGGCACGCTGTGCAGGAACAGCTGGAGGGTCTGCCAGTCGGCCTGCGCGGCGAGGCCGCCGAGCACGGCGACCGCGGCGGGGATGCCGAGCGCGAACGCGGCGGGCCGGGCGCTGATCAGGGTGCGGTACCGGGCGAGCGGGTCGTCGGGTCCGCTGATCGGCACGAACACCGGCCGGGTGCGGTAGGCGATCCACAGGTTCAGCAGCAGCACGGCGCCGAGGAACAGCGCGGCTCCGACGCCGAGGCCGATCCGGGTGAGCAGCTGGGTGGTGAAGACCCCCCGGTAGCCGACTTCCCCGTACCAGAGCCAGTCGACGTAGGCGCCGACCAAGCTGGACCAGATGATCAGGCCGGCGAGCACGACCACGCCGATGATCAGCAGGATCCGGCTCCGCCGGGACAGTTTCGGCATTACAGGCCGCATGGCCACAGCGCACACTCCAGGCGACGATCGACGGGCCGGGGACGACTCCCCTCGCGATGTTCAACTCTACGATGCCGCCGAGGGTTCCCCCGATCGCACTCGAATTCCGGCGAATCCGACATCGCTTCTCCTGGTCATGGCGGGTCCGCCCGGTCGTGGCGGGTCCGGGCGGCGGGGTGCGCCGGTCGGGCGCGGGACGGCCGGGTGCGGGGTGCGACGATGTGCGGCATGTCAGCCGCTCATGGTGAGGACCTCGCCGCCGCCCTTCCCGGCGCGGCCCGCGAGGTCGAGGAGTTCGTGGCCGCAGCGGGCTGGGACCAGCCCACCCAGATCTTCGCGCTGGTGCCGACCGGGCAGTTGCTGGCCGCCCAGCCGTCGCTGGCCGCCGAGCTGGACGCCGAGTCGGCGCTGACCCCGATCGCGCAGGAGTCGCTGCCCGCGGAGGACCTGGCGGAGGCGCTGGCCCGCATCGAGTGGCCCGACCAGGTCGTCGGGTGCGCGCTGGTGCAGGAGATCGTGGTGCTGCCGCCGGAGGCGGAGGCCGGGCTGCCCACCGACGACGACGAGGAGGCCCGCCGCGCGGCGGCGGAGCACCCGGACCGGCAGGAGGCGCGGCTGGTGGCCGCGGTGCTGCGGGTCGGGAACGAGACCTGCGTGCTGCGGCTGCGGGAAAGCGGCGGCGACGGCGAGCTGGTGCAGGACCCGTCGCTGGCGCCGAACCTGCTGCGCGCGCTGCACGAGACCTTCGCGACGGCTTAGCCGGCCCGCGGCGGCGGACCGGCGGCCCGACCGGATCAGCAGCTGGGCGGGGCGCCGCCGTCGCGCAGGGTGTCGAGCGCCTGCGTCGCCTCGTCGAGGGTGCCGACGCGCACCAGCTGCAGCCCGTCCGGCGCCTGCGACTTCGCTTCAGAGCAGTTCCCGGCGGGCACCAGGAACGTGGTGGCCCCGGCCTCCCGCGCCATGGTCATCTTGAACGGGATGCCGCCGATCGGGCCGACGTTGCCGACCGCGTCGATCTCCCCGGTGCCCGCGACGAACTTGCCGCCGTTGAGCTCGCCGGGCGTCAGCTTGTCCACGATCGCCAGCGAGAACATCAGCCCGGCCGAGGGTCCGCCGACGTCGGCGAGGCTGATCTTGATGTCGAACGGCACGTCCGGGCGCCCCACCGCGCCCACGCCGAGGAAGCCCTGCGGACGGCCGTCGGAGCTCGTGCCCAGCACGACCGGCACCGTGCGCTCCGGTTCGTCGCCGTGGCGGAACGTCAGCCGGACCTGCTCGCCGGGCTTGCCGGCGGCGACCGCGGCCTGCAGCGCGGGCGGATCGGTGATCGGCTTGCCGTCGACCGCGATCAGCTGGTCGCCGGGTTCGAGCACCGCGTCGGCGGGGCTGCCGGTGACGACCGTGCCCGCCAGCACCTTCGTCGGGTAGCCCAGGTGGTGCAGCGCCGCGGTCTCCGCGTCGGTCTGCGAGTCGTTGAACGCCTGGGTGTTCTCCTGCTCGATCTCCTGCTCGGTCTTCTCCGGCGGGTAGTACACCTCGCGCGGCGCGAGCGCGTACCGGCCGCTGACCCACAGCCCGAGCGCCCCCAGCATCGACAGGTGGTCGGTCACCGACACCGTGGTCATGTTCAGGTGCCCGGCGGTCGGGTAGGTCCGCTGGCCGTCGATCCGGATGACCGGCGTGCCCGCCTCTTCGCCCAGCGTGTTGTAGGTCGGTCCCGGACCGAGCGCCACGAACGGCACCGGGGCGAACGCCCCGAGCAGCCCGAAAGCGGCCACCAGGATGACGCTGGTCAATAACGTCCAGGTTCGACGGCTCACGAGGCGACAGGGTACGTGGCCGCCTCCGGCGCGATCTCCGGGCGGGTGATCGCGGAACCGAGCCGCACGCTGCGACATCGGCCCCCGCGGGTCGCCGAGCGACTTATCCGGTTCGACGCGATCCGCGTACGGTGGAGGCATGAATGACATGCCGTTCGGGTTCAGCCCGCAGGATCCCGACGACGACCGCGACAAGGGGGAGTCGTCGGAAGGGCGCTCCGGTGGCGCCGGTGACTCCGGTCAGAACCCCGGTCCGGGGTTCGGCTTCGGCGGCGGCGCGCTGCCGGGTGGCGGCATGGGCGGCATGCCCGGCGGGATGAACTTCGACATGGGGCAGCTGGGACAGATGTTCTCCCAGCTGGGGCAGGTGCTGAGCCATTCGGGCAGCGGCGGTTCCGGGCCGGTCAACTACGACCTCGCCAAGCAGCTCGCGGTGCAGCAGCTGCACTCGAACGAGCGCACCGAGCGGCCCAGCCAGCAGGAGGTGAAGGGCGCGCAGGACGCGGTCCACCTCGCGGAGCTGTGGCTCGACCCGACGACGGCGCTGCCCGCGGGCGCGCGCACCACGAAGGTCTGGTCGTCGGTGGACTGGGTGGAGCAGACCCTGCCGACCTGGCAGCGGTTGTGCGACCCGGTGGCGCAGCGGATGTCCACCGCCTGGATGGAGGCGCTGCCCGCGGAGGCCAAGCAGGCCGCCGGGCCGCTGCTGTCCATGCTCGGCCAGATGGGCGGGCTGGGCTTCGGCTCGCAGCTCGGCAAGAGCCTCGCGCAGCTCGGCGCCGAAGTGCTGACCTCCTCCGACGTGGGCCTGCCGCTGGCGCCGGAGGGCACCGCGGCGTTGCTGCCCGCGAACGTGGCCCGGTTCGCCGAGGGCGTGGACCGGCCGCTGGACGAGGTGACCCTGTTCCTCGCGGCGCGGGAGGCGGCGCACCACCGCCTGTTCAGCCACGTGCCGTGGCTGCGGCAGCGGCTGCTGGCGACCGTGGAGGAGTTCGCACGCGGCATCCAGGTCGACACCTCCTCGCTGGAAGACCTGGCGAGCAAGATCGACCCGACGGACCCGAGTTCGATGCAGGAGCTGATGGGCTCCAACCTGCTCGAACCGAAGACCACGCCGGAGCAGGCAGCCGCGCTGACCAGGCTGGAGACGCTGCTCGCCCTGGTCGAGGGCTGGGTCGACGTGGTGGTCTCGGACGCGCTCGGCGAACGGCTGCCGGGGGCGGACGCGCTGAGCGAGACCATCCGCAGGCGCCGCGCCGGCGGTGGCCCCGCCGAGCAGACGTTCGCGACGCTGATCGGCCTGGAGCTGCGGCCGCGCCGGCTGCGGGACGCCGCGAACCTGTGGCGGCTGATGACCGAGCGGCACGGCCTGGACAGCCGGGACCGGGTGTGGGACCACCCGGACCTGCTGCCGGACGCCGCCGACCTGGACGAGCCGCTGGACTTCGCGGACCGCTGGGGCGGTTCCTCGGACCTGGACGACCCGATCGCGGCGATCAAGCGCGCCGAGGAGGCGGAGCAGGCCGCGGCTTCCGGCGAGCAGGGCTCCGCATCCGGCGAGCAGGACTCGAAGAGGTCCGACGACGAGGACGAGTCCGGCCCCGACTCGAAGTGATCCGACGCGACGGCGCCCCGGAGGTGTGCTCCTCCGGGCCCCCGTTCGCGTTTCAGGGGCCGCGCTCAGCCCTCCGGGTCACCGTCCATGGTGAGGCCGAGGTTGGCGGCCGCGGAGATGCCTTCGAGGTAGCCGACGGCCCGTTCGGTCTTCGGGTACCGGTTGACCCACTTCCAGAAGTCGTCGCCGTGCCCGGGGACCAGCAGGTGCGCGAGCTCGTGCACCAGCACGTAGTCCAGCACCCAGCTCGGCACGTCCCGCAACCGCTCGCTGATCCGGATGTGCTTGGTGCTGGGGGTGCAGGAGGCCCAGCGGGTGCGCATCGGCGGCACCCAGCGGATCGAGCGGGGTTCGGCGCGGCCGTCGAGGTACTGCTCGGACAGTTCCCGGCTGCGTTCGGCGAGGGCCGCGTCGGAGTCGCGCGCCGGGGAGCGGCGGCGCGTCTCGCTGCGCTGCAGGCGGCTGAGCATCTCCGCCACCCACTTCTTCTCCTCGGCCCTGCTCATCCGGGCCGGAAGCAGCACGACGACCTTGTCGCCGTCCCGGTACGCGCTGACCGTCTGTCGCCGCCGTTTGCTGCGACGCACCTCGACCTGCGGTTCTGCCACGAGATCTGACCTTAGCGAGTGGCACCGACGTCCGGACATCGCAGTGCGGTTTTCCACACGCCTACTGCGCGTGATCACCTAACGAATTACTCCATTCCCCCTAACATGCGATCAGCTCAATGCAGTGATATCGATACGGCCACCTGTACGGTTCCTCCAGCGCGGTCCGGCCGGGCACGCGCCGTAGCGATCACAACACCAAGGAGGACGCCGTGGCCGACACCTACAACGGCTACTGCGTGAAATGCCGGGAGAAGCGCGACTTCAACGGCGAGATCACGGAGACCAACGGCCGACGGATGGCCAAGGGCACCTGCCCCGTGTGCGGGACCCGCATGACCCGGATCCTCGGCAAGGCCTGAGGACCGGTGGTGGAACCCGTGCGGCCCGGCTCGACCGGAGGCCCGCCGCACGTGGAACCGCGTCCCGCCCGCGTCGTGACCGGCGCGTTCCGGGACGGGCCACGACCCACGCGGGGTTCGGGCACCCCACAACCGGTCGGTGAACCACTACGATGTGCTCCGGCCCCGGAATCCGATCCCCTTTCGGAGCCGGGGCGGTTCTCCTGCGCGCGGCAAAGGAGCCCTCGTGACCGACATTCCCCGCCGGGCGGCGCACCGCACCGCCAAACTGGCCAGCCTTCCGCTGGGCGTCGCGGGGCGGATGGCCGCCGGGTGGGGCAAGCGCCTCAGCGGCCAGTCCGCCGACGAGATCAACGCGGAACTCTCGGCGCGCACGGCCGAGCAGCTGTTCGCGGTGCTGGGACAGCTCAAGGGCGGCGCGATGAAGTTCGGCCAAGCGCTGAGCGTGTTCGAGGCCGCGGTGCCCGACGAGATGGCCGAGCCCTACCGCGAGGCGCTGACGAAGCTCCAGTCCGCCGCTCCCCCGATGTCCGGGACCAGCGTGCGGCGGGTGCTGGAGCAACAACTGGGGCGGACCTGGCGGGACCGCTTCGCTGAATTCGACGACGTCCCGGCCGCCGCGGCCAGCATCGGGCAGGTCCACCGCGCGGTGTGGCACGACGGCCGGGACGTCGCCGTCAAGATCCAGTACCCGGGCGCGGGCGAGGCGCTGCGCTCGGACCTGCGCCAGCTGAGCCGGTTCTCCCGGCTGTTCCAGTCGCTGGCTCCCGGCGCGGAGATCAAACCGCTGCTGGCGGAGCTGCAGGACCGGATGGTCGAGGAGCTCGACTACCGCACCGAGGCCGACAACCAGCGCGCATTCGCCGCGGCCTTCGACGGGGACGAGAAGGTGCTGATCCCGAAGGTGGTGGCCAGCGCTCCGCAGGTGATGGTCTCCGAGTGGATCACCGGCACCCCGTTCTCCGAGGTCATCGCCGACGGCGAGCGGGAGCAGCGGGACCGGGCCGGGCGGTTGCTGGCCGAGTTCCACTTCTCCTCCCCCGAGCGGTCCGGGCTGCTGCACGCCGATCCGCACCCGGGGAACTTCCTGCTCGCACCGGACGGCCGGCTCATCGTGCTGGACTTCGGCGCGGTGGCGCGGCTGCCCGAGGGGCTGCCCGCGGAGATGGGCCGGATGCTGCGGCTCGCGGTGGAGGGACGTGCCGAGGAGCTGCTGGAGCTGCTGCGCGCCGACCGCTTCGTGCAGACCGGCAGCGAGCTGCGCGCCGAGGACGTGCTCGCCTACCTGGGACCGTTCGTGGACCCGGTGCGGGAGGAGCGGTTCCACTTCACCCGGTCCTGGATGCAGCAGCAGGCCGAGCGGGTCGGCGACCTGCGCAGCCCGGACTTCCGCACCGGGCGGGCGTTGAACCTGCCCCCGGACTACCTGCTGATCCACCGGGTGACGCTCGGCGCCACGGGCATCCTGTGCCAGCTGGACGCCGAGTTCGCGGCCCGCGCGATCATCGACCGCTGGCAACCCGGCTTCGCCGATCCCGAACCCGCCGCCGACTGAGGCCCGTCGAGGCTTCGAGGTCGGAGCGGTGCCCCGTCAGCACCGGAACCGCCACCGGGTCTCCTCGCGCCACGAACCCGTCCGCGGGTCAGCGCAACGTGCCGACGTGGATGGTCTGGGCGAGCAGGTAGTGCACGTCGTCCCGGTTCCCCGCGTAGTGCGGGCCGTCCGGGTCTAGCAGTGCGTCGACCGCGTCGAGGTCGGCCTGCGCAGCCCGCCCCTCCGCTCCCCGGCGCAGCCACTCCAGCCTGCGCAGCACCGCGGTCATCGCGGCCCCGGACACGGGGGCGGGGCGGTCCACGAGCTGGGTCCAGGTGAGCACGTCGTCCAGGCCCGCATCGGCCATGGCCTGCGCCCACCCCACCTTCAGCCGCGTCGAACCGGGCATCTGCTCGCGCATCTCCCGGAACCACTCGGCGCGGGCGGCCGCCAGCCGCGCCTCCAGGCCGGGCTCTCCGACGCCGACGTCCCAGGGCAGCACGCGCGGCTCCAGGCCGGATTCGACGAGGGCGAGCCGCCCGCCGGGGCGCACCAGCTTGACCAGCCGCCGCAGGCCGGCGAGCTGGTCCGGCAGGTGGTGCACGACGAACGAGGCGAACACCAGGTCGGCTTGGCCGACCGCGGACAGGTCGCCGCGGGCGACGTCGGCCTGCACGGACAGCACCCGCACGTCGGGGCCCGCGGTGGCGGCGGTGTTGCGCGCCGCCTCCGCCAGCAGCTCCGGCGCGGAGTCCACCAGGATCACCGTGCCCCCGGTGTCCCACATGGCGTCCGCGAACGCGGTCGCGGCGCCACCCGCCCCGGAACCGACGTCGATCACCGTGCGGTCCTGCGGCCGGAGCAGGTCGCGCACCAGATCGGCGGTCTCCGGCCCGGCCAGCTCGTCGCCCTCGCGCAGCCGCGCGATCTTGGCGTCCCAGTCGATTCCGTCGTGCGAGTGAGCCACGAACGTGCACTCTACGGCTCGGTGATCGCCCCCTCCGCGTGGTCCGCTCGCTGCTGCGCGTAGTGCGCCAACCGGCGCCACCAGCGCCCGGCCGTGGCCTGGCGGGCCAGCCGGTGCCGGTGCGCCTCGACCAGCAGGTCGTGATGTCGCATCCGCGCCATGTCTTCGGGCATGAGCATTCGGGTGGTGTCCTTCGCGTTCGGTTCGACCAGGTCGTTCACGTGGTTGCGGGTGCGGGCGGGGAAGGTCATGCCGCGTTCTCCTCGGATCGGGGGCCGCGAACGGCCGGTTCGGCAGGGGCCGGGTTCTTGCGGGGGCGGCCGCGGGAGCGCTTGCGGGCGACGACCGCGCCGCGTTCGAAGATCTCGCCTCCCCAGACTCCCCACGGTTCGCCGCGGGACAGCGCGCCTTCCAGGCAATGCTGCTTCAGCGGGCAGTGCCCGCACAGGGTCTTGGCCCGTTCCAGGTCACCGGGGCTCTCGGCGAACCACAGATCCGGGTCCTGCCGGCAGGGCACCCCCTCGCCCTGGTCGGTGACCTCGTCCAGCAGCGCGCCGACCGCGCCGCCACCTCCGGCGTCGTCAGCTCTTCGCTCGGGTGCTACCCGGACGCTGGTGGTCAACATCTCTCCTCCTGACCGTTCAGGGCAGTGCACGTGCCCGGACCGACGGTGGGGAACTCCCCAGGAACACATTCGAATGGCGCTGCTTCGCGAAGTGCGGACGCGAAAAAGGCCGCGAACCCGGTTGCGGGGTGCGCGGCCTCTGAAGAAGAGCCTGGAGCGCGTCCTAGATCAGCGGATCAAGGATCGAGCTCCGCGCGAACCGGCGCGGTGCGGCCATCGACCGGACGGCCGCCGTCCGTCGGACGCGGCGTGGCGATGGCGCGGTCGAAACCGGGCAGGGTCGTGGAACGACCGCGGAACAGCGCGATACCCCCGGACATGAGGAGGCCAGGGGTACCGAGCGTCTGAATGCCGGTCATCGCTGCCACCTCCCCTCCGGATCGCGCCGGGTTCCGAACACCTCGGCTTGTGCTGTGCAGACTATGAGGCGCGGGAAGCGCGCCGCAACCGATTTTCCGAGATTCCGCCGATGGAGGAGAAACTCCTGCTCAGCGGCTAGTTTCGGCCGTGCTCGCGCTGGACGAGCGAGAGCACGTCGTCGCCGAACTTGCGGACCTTGCTCGCGCCGATCCCGGAGATCGCCACCAGCGCCGCCTCGTCAGACGGGCGCTGCTCGGCGATGGCGGTGAGCGTGGCGTCGGTGAACACCACGTAGGCGGGGACCTTCAGCTGCCGAGCCCGGTCGCTGCGCCAGGCGCGCAACCGGTCCAGCAGGCCCTCGTCCACGTCCGACGGGCAGGTCGAGCAGCGGCCCAGCTTGATGTCCATCGTGCTCACCAGCACCGACTCGCAGGTGCGGCAGCGCGGCGTGGCCTGCTTGCGCGGCGGGCCCGGCTCGGGGGTCCTGGTCTTCGCCGGCATCGCCGCCGGGTGCCGGTCCGGGATGACGCCGTAGAGGAACCTGCTGCGGCGGCGGTAGCGGCGCCCGTCGGCGGCCCTGGCCAGCGCCCAGGACAGGTGCAGGTGCTCGCGGGCGCGGGTGACGCCGACGTAGAGCAGCCTGCGCTCCTCCTCGACGCCCGCCTCGTCCTCGGCGTGCTGGATCGGCAGGGTGCCCTCGGCGAGCCCGACGAGGAACACCGCGTCCCACTCCAGGCCCTTCGCCGAGTGCAGCGAGGCCAGCGTGACGCCCTCCACCGTCGGCGGGTGCTGCGATTCGGCGCGCTGCTCCAGCTCGGCGACGTAGCGGGCCAGGTCGGCCTCCGGGGCGACGGCCGCGAGCTCCTCGGCGAGCTCGACCAGCGCGATCAGCGACTCCCAGCGCTCCCGGGCCGACCCGCCCACCGGAGGCTCGTCGGTGAGCCCGACATCGCCCAGCACCGCCCGCACCGAACCGGGCAGGTCCGCGCCCGGCTCGTCGCCGCGGCCCGCGGCGCCGCGCAGCGCCACCACGGCCTGGCGCACCTCGGTGCGGTTGAAGAAGCGTTCGCCGCCGCGCACCTGGTACGGGATCTCCGCGTCGGACAACGCCTTCTCGTACACCTCGGACTGGGCGTTCACCCGGAACAGGACCGCGATCTCGGACAGCGGCACGCCCCGCCCGGCCAGCGCGGCGATCTTGCGGGCGATGGCCTCCGCCTCGGCCGGTTCGTGGTCGTACTCGGCGAAGTCCGGTTCGGGACCGTCCGGGCGCTGCCCGATGAGCTTGAGCCGGGTGCCCGCCGGGCGGTCGCGGGCGGCGCCGATGACCTTGTTGGCCAGCGCCACGACCTGCGGGGTCGAGCGGTAGTCGCGCTCCAGCCGGACCACGGTCGCGTCCGGGAAGCGCTTCGGGAAGCCGACCAGCCACTTCGGGGCGGCCCCGGCGAACGAGTAGATCGTCTGGTTCGCGTCGCCGACCACGGTCAGGTCGTCCCGGTTCCCGAGCCACGCGTCGAGCACCCGCTGCTGCAGCGGGTTGACGTCCTGGTACTCGTCCACGACGAAGGAGCGGTAGCGGCCGCGGAACTCCTCGGCGACCTCCGGGTGCTCCTCCAGGATGGCGACCGTGTGCAGCAGCAGGTCGTCGAAGTCCAGCATCCGCGCGTCGTTCTTGAGCTGCTCGTAGGTGGCGAACACCTTCGCCAGCTGCTGCGGCACGACCGGCACGTCGCGGCCCGCGCGAGCGGCGGCGGTGGCGTACTGGTCGGGCGAGACCAGGCAGGACTTGGACCACTCGATCTCACCGGCGAGGTCGCGCACCGACTCCTTCTCGGTGGACAGGCCCACCCGGTTCGCTGCCTGCACGACCAGCCGGAACTTGTTGTCCACCAGCGGCCACACCTGGGTGTCGTGCACCCGGGGCCAGAAGTAGCGCAACTGCCGGAACGCGGCGGCGTGGAAGGTCTGCGCCTGCACCCCGGCGGCGCCGAGGGCGCGCAACCGGGTGCGCATCTCGCCCGCGGCGCGGGCGGTGAACGTCACGGCCAGCACCTGCTGCGGGACGACCAGGCCGAGCTGCACCAGGTGCGCGATGCGGTGCGTGATGGTGCGGGTCTTGCCGGTACCGGCGCCGGCGAGCACGCAGACCGGGCCGCGTGGCGCGGTGACCGCCGCCCGCTGCTCCGGATCGAGCCCTTCCAGCAGTCGCGGTTGATCGGCCATGCCGGGCATCCTCGCAGAACCGCCCCGCCCGGCGGCGGCAACCCCACCGCGCGTCGACGCGCGCGGCCCGCTCGGAACCTCTCCGATGGAGCGGAGGCCGCGGCACGGTCCAGCGCGTCACGCCGACCGCGTCGTGGATCCGGGCCCCGGCGGGCGAGGACCGGTCCGAGCCGCGGCGCGGCACGCACGGCACCCGGTACCGGCGGCCCGGCCCCGTGCTCGCCGTCGGGCACGGGCGGGGAACCGCCGGACCGCAGGCAGGGACCTAGGCCCAGAACGCCCAGCCCTTCAGCATCCGGTGCGCGATGGACACGCTCGGCGGCAGCCGCAGGCCGGGGATGATGCCGTCCTCGGTGCGCATCGCGGCCTGCACGTCGGCCCGGGACACCCAGCGGGCCTCCTCGATCTCGCCGTCCGCGGGGCGCAGCGGCACCGCCGGGTCGGCGATCGCGGCGAAGCCCAGCATCAGCGAGCGGGGGAACGGCCACGGCTGGCTGCCGAGGTAGCGCACCTCGGTGGCCAGCACGCCGACCTCCTCCTGGACCTCGCGCCGCACGCAGGCCTCCAGGGACTCGCCGACCTCGACGAACCCGGCCAGCACCGAGAACCGCTCCGGCGGCCACACCGGCTGCCGCGCCAGCAGCACCTGGTCGGCGCCGTCGTGGACGAGGCAGATCACGGCCGGGTCGGTGCGCGGGTACTCCTCGCGGTCGCAACCGGAGCAGCGCCGCGCCCAACCCACCTTCACCCGGTTCGTGGCCGCGCCGCACACCGCGCAGTAGCGGGAGTGGTCGTGCCAGTTCAGCAGCCCGACGGCCGTGGTGAGCAGGCCCGCGTCGGTGTCGTCGAGCTGGGCGCCCGCGACCCGCAGGTCCTGCCAGCCCTCCTGCGCCCCGTCGCGCTCGGTGCGCAGCGCCCAGTAGGTGGTGTTGTCCTGCGCGCCGAGCAGCACCGCGCGCGGCGTGGGCTGCTCGCCGAACACCGCGGCGTCCTCGTAGACGAGCCGCCCGTCCGGTGCGATCTGGGCGCGTCCCTTGCCGTCGACCAG
This sequence comes from Saccharopolyspora sp. 7B, assembly GCF_020177435.1. Taxonomy (NCBI): domain Bacteria; kingdom Bacillati; phylum Actinomycetota; class Actinomycetes; order Pseudonocardiales; family Pseudonocardiaceae; genus Saccharopolyspora; species Saccharopolyspora sp. 7B. The sequence continues at coordinate 14,180 of NZ_JAIUKC010000190.1, forward strand.
CAGCACCCTGCCCGCGGTCCACTGCTCGGCGGCCGGGCCGTCCCGCAGCAGCTCGGTGCGGTCCACCGTGGAGCGGGACAGCAGCGGCGCCGAGTCCAGCCGGAAGCCCGGGCCGTCGGAGACGGCGGCCGCGCACGTCTCGGTCACGGCAGCACCACCCCGCCCAGCGCCCGCAGCTGGTCGCCGATCTTCGCCGCGTCCCCGACCACCACGCCGGTGAACGAGGTCGGCGCGTACAGCTGCGCCGCCTCCGCGACCTGCTCCGCGGTGACCTCGCGCAGCCGGTCCGGGTGCGCGCTCAGCCAGCGGTGGTCCAACCCGCACGCGGCCAGCGTCGACAGCATCGACGCCAGGCCCGACTGGGAGGACGTCGAGGTCAGCAGGCCGCCGATGGCGTACTGCCGGGCCGATTCGACCTCGGCCGCCGTCGGCGGGACCAGCGCGAGGCGGCCGAACTCGTAGCGCATCTCCAGCAGCGCGGCCGCGGTGACCTCGCTGGCGGTGTCGGCGTCCACCAGGATCGTGCCGTTGCCGCGGGTGAACTCGAACGACGAGTGCGCACCGTAGGTGTAGCCCTTGTCCTCGCGGATGTTCTCCACCAGCCGCGAGGAGAAGTAGCCGCCGAAGCTGAGGTTCGCGATCTGCAGCGCCGGGTAGCGCTCGTCGGTGCGGTGCAGGCCCTGCGCGGACATCCGCAGCTGCGACTGCACCGCGCCGTCCCGGTGCACCAGCCGCACGTCGCCGCCCTGCAGCCGCGGCAGCGCGGGGAGCTCGGCGGCGGTGCCCGCCGCGTCCCACGGCGCGAGGATCCGCGTCACCTCGTCCACCACGGTGTCCGGGTCGATGTCGCCGACCAGCACCAGGGTGGCGCCGCGGGGCAGCACCGCGCGGGCGTGCAGCTCGCGCACGTCCTCCGGGCCGACCTGGCCGACGTCGGCGGCCTGCGGCACCTCGCGGACGAACGGGTGGTCGCCGTAGCGGTGCCGCTGCAGCTCCTCGCGGGCGATGACGCGCGGCTGCGAGCGGGCCACCGCGAGCCGCTCCACCAGGCGGTCCCGCTCCCCCGCGACCTCGTCGGCCGCGTAGGCGGCGCCGGTGAGCGCGTCGCCCAGCACCTCCAGCAGCGTGCCCAGCCCGCTGGACAGGGCGCTGCCGACGAAGCTGAGCCGCTCCGGGTCGACCACGGCGTGCAGTTCGCCGCCGACGGCCGCCAGGTCGGTGTCCACCTGGACCCGGTCCCGGGCGGCGGTGCCGGTCAGCACCGTCTCGGCCAGCACCTCGGCGCGCGCCGGGTGCATCGGGTCCTCGCCCGCGAACGGGATGCGCAGCCTGGCCTCGACCATCGGCACCACGCCGTGCCGGGCGGCGATCAGCCGCAGCCCGTTCGGCAGCTCGGTGTCGACCACGTCGGGGGTGCGCAGCGCGCGCGGCTCGCCCAGCGGCGGCAGCGGACGCGGGCCTGCCTCGGTGCGGCCGATCTCCTCGGCGCTGCGGTGGGTGGCCTGGGTCATGCCGCACCTCCTGCGGAGTTCGAGTCGGGCTGCACGCGCAGGGTGGCGCGCGCGTCCGGGGTGAGGGCCTTCGCGGCGGCGGCGACCTCGTCGGCACCGACCTCGGCGATGCGCCGCGGCAGCTCCGAGATCAGCTCGGCGCGGCCGTGGATCAGCTCGGCGCTGCCCAGGTCGAGGGTGCGGGAGATGACCCTGTCGTGTTCGCGGTGCAGCGAAGCGGCCCAGCGGGACGTCACCCGGGACAGCTCCTCCGCCGTCGGACCGCTCGCGGCGATCGACTCCAGCTCGGCGTCCACCGCGGCCACGACCCGCTCCGCGTCCACCTCGGGCGTGTGGATCGCGGTGAGGGTGAAGGTGTCCGGATCGCGGGCGTCCAGCGGCGCGCCCATCAGGCCGCAGCCCGCGTGCACGTCCACCACCAGCGGCTCCCGGTACACCATGCGCTGCTGCAAGCGGGACGCGTCGCCGTCGGTGAGCACCGCGGCCAGCACGATGTTCGCCAGGTACTGGTCCAGCTCCCCGACCGGGTCCGGCAGCCGGTGGCCCAGCGCGATCGCGGGCAGCGGCGCGTGCGGATCGGTGTGCACGCCGGTGAGCTGCTCGGTCGGGAACGGTTCGGCGAACGACGGGCGCGACCGCACCTCGCGGGCCGGGACGTCGCCGAAGTGCCGGTGCACCAGCTCCGTCGCGTGGTCCACGTCGAAGTCACCGGCGATGGTGAGCACCGCGTTCGCCGGCGCGTAGAAGGTGTCGAAGAACGCGGCGCAGTCGTCGACCGTCGCCTGCTCCAGGTCCGTGAAGTCGCCGTAGCCGTTGTGTGCGTTGGCGAAGGTGGAGTACAGCACCGGCGGCAGCAGGATCCACGGGAACCCGCCGTAGGGGCGGTTGAGGACGTTGAGCCGGATCTCCTCCTTCACCACGTCGACCTGGTTGCGCAGGTTCTCCTCGGTGAGCTTCGGCGCCCGCATCCGGTCGGCTTCCAGGAACAGCGCCCGCTCCAGGGCCGCCGACGGCAGCACCTGGAAGTAGTCGGTGTAGTCCTGGTGCGTCGAACCGTTGAACGTGCCGCCGGAGCCTTGCACGTGGCGGAAGTGCGCCAGTTTCTCCAGGCTCTCGCTGCCCTGGAACATGAGGTGCTCGAACAGGTGCGCGAAGCCGGTGCGGCCTTCCGGTTCGGAGCGGAAGCCCACGTCATAGTGCACGCTGACGCCCACGACGGGGGCTTGACCGGAGGCGCCCTGCGCCGAGTCCGGCGCGAGCACCACGCGTAGCCCGTTCGGCAGGGTGACGCGATGCAGTGGGGGTTCGACCATGCCTCGCAGCCTACGTGCGCTGGGTGACGCGCCGCGTACCCCCTTCGCTGCGCTGCGTGCCCGGCCCCGCTCCGCGGGACGCGCGCCGGGAGGCGCACCCGGCACCACCGACGCCGCAGGCCACGGGACCGCCGTACCCGGGCGCCCACCGCCGCGGCCGCACCCGTCGACGAGCGCGGACGACCACGCGCGGTGAGCACCGCGGGCCCGACGCTCAGCCGCGGACCTGGGCGACCAGGGCGTCCACTTCGCCGCCGATGGCGCGCGCGTCCGCCGGGAGGAGCGCCAGCACCTGCTCGCCCGAACTGCCGCGTTCCACCCGGTTCAGGTAGCGCCCGTCCGGTTCGAGGTTGTCGAACCAGGACACGACCTTCGACCGGTGCTTGCGGCCGTTGCGGTCCCGGAAGTTCGCGGCGAGCTGGCCGATGCGGTGGTGCGGGGCCCCGCCGATGGCCTCGTACAGCCGCACCTGCCGGTCACCCGTGCTGCCGCGTTCCTCGGCGACCGAGCGCAGCATGCTCGACCGGTCGAAGTCCTCCTGCTGCGGCGGCACCAGCGAGGTCGCCGGCACCCGCACCGGGCCCTGACCGCCGGGCCGCGCCGGGGGCAGCGTGCCCAGCAGCACCTGCGGCAGCGGCACGTTCTGGTGCACCTCGACGGTGAGCAGCCCGCCCCGGTTCGGGTCCTCGCTCGGGGCCTGCACCCCGACCACCACCCGGTTCCCCTCGGTGAACGCGGCCAGCGCCCGCCAGCAGTGGTCCGCGCCGACCTGCGGGAACCAGATCGAATCGACCCACAGGAACGGGGTCGCGAGCACCTTCAGCGCCGCCGCGAGCGGCGGTGCGATCTCGTCGGCCACCGCCACGCCGCTCGCGTGCATCCGTTCCAGTTCGGGTTTCGCGATGCGGGTGAATTGCTCGGCGGTGTACCCGGCCGACCTGCTGGTCAACGGCAGCGTCAACCGTTCGATCCCCAGGTACTTGAGCGCCACGTCCAGGTGCACCGGAGGCAACTGCCACGAGCCCAAAGCGGTCACTGCGTTCTCTCCCCTGTGAAGTGCAGATACCAAGCCGCCGACCCCTGGCGGTGGCCGATCGGCCCCCCGCGGCCGGTCGGCGTCGAATCACTCGCCCAGGACCGGCGGTGCGGTCTTGGGCATGTCGTTCATCCAGATGTCGTCGTGCTCCTCCAGCCACGACGGGCGCTCGTGCTCGGCGTCCTCGCCGCTCTGGCCGCGCTGACCGGCGCCACCCATGCCGCCGCCCATGCCACCGCGACCGGCACCCGCACCGCCCGCGCCACCTCCCGCGCCCGCACCCGCCCCGGCACCAGTTCCGCCGACACCCGCGCGGCCACCCGCGCCGACGCCACTCGTGCCCGCCCCGCGACCGGCACCGCCCCCCGCAC
>NZ_JAIUKC010000191.1:0-18235 GCF_020177435.1 Saccharopolyspora sp. 7B
GGTGAATGGCCCACCCGCCCAACGAGAACGGGCCAGTGGGCCATTCACCTGAAGCGGGTCAGCGGGTCCGGCTGCTCAAGACGGCCGTCACGGCGATCTTTCACCTCCTCGACGGTGCACCCGTCGTCGAAACGACAGGTGGCTGACGAGCCTCGCCAAGGACTAGCTGCCACCGACCGTCAGAGCGCCGAAGACATGCAGAGAGGTACCCAGTTGACCCGACGTACCCGCTGGTGGATCACCACCGCCGCCTGCGCCGGGCTGCTGAGCCTGTCCGGCTGCGCACTCGGCGGCACCACACCCGGGGGCGAGGAATCGCCCGCACCGCAGCCGAAACCGGCCGGGCTCCGGGACTTCGACACCTGCACCTTCTTCACACCGGACGAGCGGACCGAGGCAGGCGCGAACGGGCCGTCCGAACGCATCGAGGACCTCACCTTCGAGACCGGCTGCTCCTTCGAAGGCGAGACCATGCTGCTGACCCTGTACAAGAACCAAGACGAGACCGTCGCGAGCTACGAGACCGGCGGCCACTGGGACAGCTACCAGAAGTTCGACATCAACGGGCGTGCCGCGGCGACCGGTGTTTCCGCAGGATCCACCGGACAGGGCATCTGCAACACCCTCGTCGACGCGGGCGGCGGCGTCATCATCCTCTCCGTCACCGGCTTCATGAAGGACGACGTCCCCGACCCCTGCGGCGAGGGCAAGAAGCTCGCCCAGCAGGTCGAACCCCGCCTCCCCCACTGACCACCGGAACCCCCGGATCCCCCAGGTGAATGGCCCATCCGTCCGTTGTCGTTGGGCGGGTGGGCCATTCACCTGAAGCGGGTCAGCGGGTCCGGCTGCTCAGCACCGTCGTCGCGGCGATCTTCCAGGAGGCGCCGTCCCGCACCAGCGTGTAGCGGGTCCGCTCCTCGACGGTGCGCCCGTCGTTGAACTGGTAGGTGATCGTGGCCTGCGCCGTGTTGGTGCCCTCGGTAGTCACCCCGGAGGCCTGCACTCCGGTGATGGGCTGCCAGAACTCGCGGAACGCGTCGTAGCCGCCCGCGTGGTTCGTCTGGTAGTCGGGGGTGAGCTGCTGCCAGGCCGCGTCGAGGTTCCCGGGCATGGCCGCGTAGTACTCGGAGACGACCTGGTCGGGGGTCTCCGGCTGCTGCGGTGGCTCCGGCGGTGCGGGCTGCTCGGCGGAGGTCGGCTCGTCCGCGGTGCTCGACGGCGCCGGTTCCTGGCCGGACGAGGGCTCGGGGCGCGGCTGCACCTCTTCGGAGGTCGCGGGCGGCGCCGCGGTGCGGTCGCCGCTGAGGTTTCCGGTCAGCAGCGCGGCCGCCACTCCGGCGCCGACGACGAGCAGCGCACCCACCAGGATCAGCCCGTAGCGCCCGCGGTTCCGGGGCTCTTGCGCCGGTTCCGCGACCGGGGCCGGCGCGGGCGCGGGCTTCTCCTCGCGCAGCGGGCGGGTCGGAGTGGGGATCGGGACCGCGGTGAACTCGGCCGGGAGTTCGTCACCCGCGGCGACCGCGGCGAGCGCGCGCTGCGCCTGCTGCATGGTGGGCCGCTGCGCCGGGTCGGCGGCCAGCATCCGCAGCAGCACCGGCCCCAGTTCGCCCGCGTTCTCCGGTGGGTCGAACTCGCCGGAGGCGACCCGGTGCAGCAGCACGATGGAGTTGTCGCCGAGGCCGAACGGTGGCCGGCCTTCCAGCGCCGCGTACAGCGTGGAGCCCAGCGAGTACACGTCGGTGTGGAAGTCGGCCTTGCCGCCCTGCGCCACTTCCGGCGCCAGGTACGCGGGGGTGCCCGCCAGCACGCCGGTGGTGCTCGCGTCGCCGAGCGCGCGGGAGATGCCGAAGTCGGTGATCTTGGTGATGTCGTCGGCGACGAGGATGTTGCCCGGCTTCACGTCGCGGTGCACGATCTTCGCGTCGTGCGCGGCGACCAGCGCGGCGGCGACGTCGGAACCGAGCTTCGCGACCTCCGGGACGGGCAGCGTGCCGCGTTCCGCGAGCACCGCTTCGAGGCTCCGCGAATCCAGGTACTCCATGATGAGGCACGGTCGCCCGTCCTCTTCCACCACGTCGTAGACCGCGATCGCGTGCCGGTGCATCAGCCGCGCGGTGATCCGGCCTTCGCGGATCGCGCGGCGCTTCGCCGTCTGCACGTCCTGGTCGTTCGACGATTGGCGCAGGTGCAGTTCCTTGACCGCGACCATGCGGTTGAGGCGCTCGTCGGAGGCCTTCCACACCACGCCCATCGCGCCACTGCCCAGCCTCGACTCCACCCGGTACCGCCCGGCGACCAGTCGATCCTGAGCGCTCATGACACGACTCCTCCACACCTCCGCGACGATCACTGCCACGATCGACTCTGCCAGGTCCGGAAACGTTCGCGAGCACAGGGGTGGACAAGCGGAATCCGCCGGAACCACTACTCCGCACGGCGCGGAACGGGCGTGCTTTCAGCGGAATCGGACGCGCGGAAGAAGCTCGGCGCGCAGCGGTCCGGAGACGAAGAAGAGCGGTCCGGAGACGGAAAAGGGCACCCCTCCCGGCTGGAAGGGGCGCCCTCGTCGCGTTGCTCTCGGATCAGGCGCGCAGCGCCGCTCCGAAGCGGGATTCGGCGGCCCGCACGGCCACGTCGCGGGCCTCGGTGGCCTCCTCCTGCTTGAGCGTGCGGTCCGCGGCGCGGAACCGCAGCGCCAGCGCGAGGGACTTCTTGCCCTCGGCCAGCTGCTCACCGGAGTACACGTCGAACAGCCGCACGTCCTCCAGCAGCTCACCGCCACCGGAGCGCACCACCTCGACCAGTTCCGCCGCGGGCACCTCCCGGTCCACGACCAGCGCCACGTCCAGCAGCACCGGCGGGTAGGCCGAGATCGACGGCGCCGGACGCGAATCCGGCAGCGGCAGCGCGTCCAGGTCGATCTCCATCGCGCAGGCCCGCTTCGGCAGGCCCAGCTCTTCGACGACCTTGGGGTGCAGCTCACCGGCATGGCCCACCACGGTCTCGCCGACCTTGAGCGCCGCGCAACGGCCCGGGTGCCACGGCGCGAGGTCGCCCGCGGTCACCGTCAGCTCCACCCCGGCGGCGCGCGCCACCGTGCGCGCGGCCTCGACGGCGTCGGCCCAGCCGGCCTCGCGACCCGGGCCCCACCAACCCTGGCGCTCCCGCTTGCCGGCCAGCACGACCGCGGCGTGCACGGGCTGCGCGGGCAGTGCGGCGTCCAGCGCGGCGATCTCCTCGTCCGCGGGGCGCTGCGCCACCCCGACCTCCGGCAGCGCCGGGGGCTGCTCGGCGGGCAGCACGACCTGTCCGATGTGGAACAGCGCCAGGTCGCGGCGACCGCGGGACACGTTGCGCTGCAACGAATCCAACAGCCCCGGCAGCAACGTCGTCGCCAGTTCGGAGCGCTCGGACTCGAGCGCGTTCAGCAGCGACAGCGCGCGGCGGCGCGGGTCGTCCTCGGCGATGCCGAGCTTGCCGAGCTCCTCGTCGCTGGTGAACGGGAACGGCAGCACCTCGACGTGGCCGTCGGCGGCCAGCGCCCGGGACACCGCGCGGCGGCGGCGCTGCTCGGGCGTGAGCCCCCGGCCGGGAGGCGCGGCGGGCAGCACCGACGGGATCGTGTGGTAACCCTCCAGCCGCAGCACCTCCTCCACCAGGTCGGCGGGCTGCTTCAGATCGGGGCGCCACGTCGGCGGGTGCGCGGTGACCAGGCCGACGCCCTCGTCGGAGGTGCCGACCTCGATGCGGCAGCCGATCTGCGACAACCGGCGCGCGGTGACACCGCGTTCGTAGAGCACGCCCGCGATCTTGTCCGGCAGCGCCAGCGGCATCGTCACCGCGGGCGGCGCCAGCGGCGCGCCCACGTCGGTGCGGCCCTGCGCGATGCGGCCCTCGCCGTAGCGCACCAGCAGCTGCGCGGCCAGCTCGGCGGCCACCGGGGCGACCGCCGGGTCCACGGTGCGCTCGAAGCGCTTGCCCGCCTCGCTGGGCAGCTTGTGCCTGCGGATGGTGCGGGCGATGCTCGCCGGGTCCCAGTTCGCCGCTTCCAGCAGCACGTCGTGGGTCTCCGGGCCGATCTCGGTGCTGGCCCCGCCCATCACGCCGGCGAGGCTCACCGGACCGGACTCGTCGCAGATCACGATGTCGTCCGGGTCCAGCTCGCGCCGCACGTCGTCGAGCGTGGTCAGCTCCTCGCCCTCGGCGGCGCGGCGGACCACCACGTCACCGGTGAGCTTCGAGGCGTCCCACGCGTGCAGCGGCTGGCCCAGCTCCAGCATCACGTAGTTCGTGACGTCCACCGACAGCGAGATCGAGCGGATCCCGGCCAGCGCCAGCCTGCGCCGCATCCACCACGGCGTCGGCGCCGTCGGGTCCACGCCGGTCACCCGGCGGAACACGAACCGGGAGCATGCCTGCTCGTCCTCGACGCGCACCGCGCGGGACTCCCGCTCGTCCTCCGGCACCGGCATCGAGGCCGGGTCGCCGAACGGGACCTCCAGCGCGTTGGACAGCTCGCGGGCCAGACCGCGCACCGAGAAGCAGTAGCCGCGGTCCGGCGTGATCGACAGCTCGATCACCGCGTCGTCCAGGCCCACCAGCTCGGTCGCGTCCGCGCCCGGGTCGGCGACACCCGCGGGCAGCACCAGGATGCCGTCGTGGTCCTCGCCGATGCCCAGCTCCTTGGCCGAGCAGATCATGCCGTCGCTGACGCGCCCGTAGGTCTTGCGGGACGCGATCTCGAACCCGCCGGGCAGGATCGTGCCGGGCATGGCCACGACCACGAGATTGCCCTCGGTGAAGTTCGTCGCGCCGCACACGATGCCCTGGGTGAGCCGCTCGCCGTCCTCGTCGTCGCCGACCTCCACCCGGCAGAACCGGATGGGCTTCTTGAAGCCGGTGAGCTCTTCGATCTCGGCCACGCGGCCGACCACCAGCGGGCCGCTCACCTGCGACAGGTGGGCGACCTCCTCGACCTCCAGCCCGATCCGGACGAAGGCCTCCGCCAGCGTGTCGGCGGTGGTGTCCGCGGGCAGCTCCAGGTGCTCGGCCAGCCAGGAAACCGGAATCCGCACTTGCTCAGGTCCTTCTCTCTCGCAGCGGGACGGTGATCAGGAGTCGATGCCGAACGGTTCGGTGAACCGCACATCGCCCTCGGTCATGTCGCGCATGTCGGGAATGCCGTTGCGGAACTGCAGGGTGCGCTCCAGGCCCATGCCGAACGCGAACCCGGTGTGCTTGGTCGGGTCGATGCCGCAGGCGCGCAGCACGTTCGGGTCGACCATGCCGCAGCCGCCCCACTCGACCCAGCCCGCGCCGCCCTTCTTCTGCGGGAACCACACGTCCAGCTCCGCGGAGGGCTCGGTGAACGGGAAAAAGCTCGGGCGCAGCCGCGTCACCGACTCCGGGCCGAACATGGCGCGGGCGAACGCGTCCAACGTGCCCTTCAGGTGCGCCATCGTCAGGCCCTCGTCCACCGCCAGGCCCTCGACCTGGTGGAACACCGGGGTGTGGGTGGCGTCGAGCTCGTCGGTGCGGAACGTGCGGCCCGGGCACACCAGGTACACCGGCAGCTCCCGGCTCAGCATCGACCGGATCTGCACCGGCGAGGTGTGCGTGCGCAGCACCAGCCCCGAGTCCTCCGGGCCCACGTGGAACGTGTCCTGCATGGTGCGCGCCGGGTGGTCCTTGCCGAAGTTCAACGCGTCGAAGTTGAACCACTCGGCTTCCAGCTCGGGGCCGTCGGCGACCTCCCAGCCCATCGCGACGAACACGTCGCTGACGTGCTCGGTGAGCTGGGTGATCGGGTGCCGGGCACCCGCGGGGACCCGGCCCGAGGGCAGGGTGACGTCCACGGATTCCTCGCGCAGCACCTTCTCGTCGCGCTCGGCCTGCAGCACGGCGCGGCGCTCGTCGAACGCACCCTGAATCGCCTGCCGGGCCTCGTTGACGCGCTTGCCCGCTTCGGACCGGGCCTTCGGCGGCAGCGCGCCGATCTCCCGGCGGGCCGTCAGCAGCGGCGAACGCTCCCCCAGGTGCGCGGGCTTCGCGGCGGCGAGCTCGTCGAGGTCCGCGGCCTCCTCGAACCCCTTGCGGGCTTCGACGACGGCGCGGTCGAGCGTCTCCGGCGCGAGCGCGGCGACCTCCTTGGGGTCGTACGAGTCGTTGGCTCCAGACATCGTTACTGCATGACTCCCGTCATTCGTCAGGCGACACTTGTCAGGCGTGACAAGCACGGCGTGACCCGCCCGGCATGACCATTTCGTCCGGCCCGCCCACCGGGCTCCCGATGGGCCTGCACCTGCTGGGTGACCTGCGGATGCGTGCCGCAGCCGTTCGAGTCTAAGCGACCCGGTCGAGCGCTTTTCGCGCAGCCGCGTTCCTGGGCGTGTTCACCTGCGCGAGGGTCGACTACCCGCGGTGCCGCTGGGCCCGCGCGGAGGCGTACAGGCAGACCGCGGCGGCGGTGGCCAGGTTCAGGCTCTCCGCACCGCCGTAGATCGGCACCCGCAGCGTCGCGTCCAGTTCGGCGAGGACCTCCGGCGGCAAGCCGTGGGCCTCGCTGCCGAACACCCACGCCGTCGGAGCCGCCAGTTCCCCGGCCACCGACGCCGTGTCCAGGTCGCCCTCGGCGTACCCGTCGGCGCCGACCAGGCGCAGGCCCGCGGCGCGGCAGGCCGCGAGCACCGCCGACGCGTCCCGGTCCCGCGCCACCGGCAGGTGGAACACGCTGCCCGTCGACGCGCGCACCGCCTTGCCGTTGTACGGGTCCACGGTGTCGCCCGCGAACAGCACCGCCCCCGCGCCCGCGGCGTCGGCGACCCGCACCACCGTCCCGGCGTTGCCCGGGTCGGAGATGCCCAGCAGCACCGCCACCAGCGGCGGCCGCTCGGCCAACGCCTCGGCAGGTGTCGTGGTGGGCAGCGCGCACTGCGCGACCAGCCCTTGCGGGGTGACGGTCTCCGACAGCGAAGCCGCGGCCCGGTCGGTCACCACGTGCAGCGGAACGTCGACCTCGGGCAGTTTCGCCGCCTGTTCCTCGGTGGCGAACAGCGCGCGCACCTCGGCCCGTCCCGCGGCGTGCGCGGCGAGCGCCTCGCCGACCGCCTGCGCGCCCTCCGCGAGGAAGGCGTCCGCCCGGTCCCGGCCGGCGCGGCGGGTGAGCTTGCGCGCGACAACGACCCGGGACGATCGCTCCGTCAGCGGAGGTGTCCCGGGCCGTTGCTGCTCGTGCGTGCCCTCGGTGATCAGGCCGCACCTTCCGGCAGGTGCTTCTTGGCGACGTCCACCAGCGCGGCGAAGGCCTGCGGGTCGCGGACCGCGAGGTCCGCCATGATCTTCCGGTCCACCTCGACGTCGGCGGCCTTCAGGCCCTGCACGAAGCGGTTGTAGGAGAGGCCGTTCTGCCGGGTCGCCGCGTTGATGCGGGTGATCCACAGCTTCCGGAACTCACCCTTGCGGGCGCGCCGGTCGCGGTAGGCGTAGACGTTCGAGTGGAGCGTCTGCTCCTTGGCCTTGCGGTACAGCCGGGAGCGCTGGCCGCGGTAACCGCTGGCCTGCTCGAGAATGCTGCGGCGCTTCTTCTGGGCGTTCACTGCCCGCTTGACGCGTGCCACGGGTCCGTCCTGTCGATCTCATCGGGGGCGGCGGACCGCCCTGGGGGGCTGGGAGCGCTGGAGAGCCTGAGCGCCGCGTTGCGCGGCGCCGGGCTCAGCGGCCCAGGAGCTTGTTGATGCGCTTGACGTCGTTCTTGGCGACGGCCTCGGTGCCCTCCAGGCGACGGGTCACCCGGCTGGACTTCTTCTCCAGGATGTGGCGACGGCCCGCCTGCTCGCGGCGGAGCTTGCCACTGCCGGTGACCCGGAAGCGCTTCGCGGTCCCGCTGTGGGTCTTGTTCTTCGGCATCTCTCAATCCTTCTCATACGGGGTCCGCCGCGGAGCGGACTCCACGGCGGACCTGATCGGCCCTTGCACCCGACCGGCGCCGGCAACCGACCAGGCATCGGCGGGGCCCCGGCTCGATCGGCCGGGGCGGCACCCGATGCGTCCGGTGGCCTTACGCGGTCGCCTTCGGCTTGGTCTTGTTCGTCTTGTGCGGCGCCAGGACCATGATCATGTTCCGGCCGTCCTGCTTCGGGTTGGCCTCGATGAACCCCAGTTCGGCGACGTCGTCGGCCAGCCGCTGCAACAGACGAAAGCCCAGCTCGGGACGCGACTGCTCACGACCGCGGAACATGATCGTCACCTTGACCTTGTGACCCTGGCCGAGGAAGCGGGTGACGTGACCCTTCTTCGTCTCGTAGTCGTGCGGGTCGATCTTCGGCCGGAGCTTCTGCTCCTTGATGACGGTCTGCTGCTGGTTGCGGCGCGATTCGCGAGCCTTCTGCGCACTCTCGTACTTGAACTTGCCGTAGTCCATGAGCTTGCAGACCGGCGGGCGCGCCTGCGGGGCGACCTCGACAAGGTCCAGATCCGCTTCCTGCGCCAGGCGGAGCGCGTCCTCGATGCGGACGATGCCGACCTGTTCGCCGTTCGGTCCGACCAAGCGGACTTCGGGCACGCGGATGCGGTCGTTGATGCGCGTCTCCGTGCTGATGGGGCCTCCTCGGTTCGATGCTTCGGTCGTTCTGCAGCCTCGGCGCGTGAAGCTCGCCCCTGGACGTGCAGTAGTCCCGCGGGAATTCCGGATGCACCGGAACCGCGAGACCCTACTCCTACCGATCGAACCGGTACCGCAATACCGCTCGCACCACCGGCGTACCGCCGGTGGGACCGGACCCGGCGGCCTGAGAGTCGGCTGCACGGGTGGGAGCGGGGCTCCACTTTGCCGCCCCCGACTGCGCGGGGGCTGGTCGCTCATGTCAGGGTACCAGTCGTGAACGAAGCGCAGCCGACCCCGCCCCCCGAAAGCACTCCGGAGCAGGGCTCGGGATCGAGCTCGCCCGCCGAGGCGGACTTCGGCACCAACGTCCGCGAGCTCGTGGATGTTCCCAGCGTCGAGGTCATCAGCCGTGCCGCGGTGATGCTGATGTCCTCCGCCGCCGAGAAGCTCGGCCTGGGCGACGAGGACCCGGACACCGCGCCGAGCCGCGACCTGGACGAGGCGCGGCGGCTGATCACCGCGCTGGCCGGCCTGGTCACCGCCTCCGTCGAGTACCTGGGCCTGCACGCCGCGCCGATCCGGGACGGCCTGCAGAGCCTGCAGCGCGCGTTCCGCGAGGCCAGCGCCGTGCCCGACGCGCCCGGCCAGGGGCCCGGCGAGAAGTACACCGGCCCGGTGCACTGACCCCGGTCAGCTCCCCCCGTAGTAGGGGTGGGTGAGCCGGTCCCGGTCGTCGACCAGGCCGCGCACCTGCTCCTTGGTGTGCCCGGTGACCGCGTCCCGGACGGCCTCGCCGACGGCCTCCCGCGCGGAGTAGCGGACCGCGGTCTCGTCGTCGGCGTCGTGGTCCAGCCACAGCGAGACGAACACCATCGTCTCCTGGTCGGGTTCCAGCAGGCCTTCGGCCACCGAGTCCAGCACGCCCTGCGCGGTGCCGACCTGGCAGGCGCCGAGGATCAGCGCCGCGGTCCGGCCGGAGGCGGCCACCTCGTGCCCGACGAGCAGCGTCGGCGGTTGCACGGCCACGCAGGCGTGCGGGGCGTCGCCCACCGAGACCAGGATCGGCGCGAGCCGCTCGGTGGGGACCGTGAGCGTGGTGAGCAATCCGGCGGCGGTGGTGCCACCACGGCGGGCCAGCACCACGATCACCCGGCAGCCGTTGGGTTTCCGCCCGCCCCAGCCCTGCGCGAGCCGGCCGTCCAGGTCGCCGAACGTGGTCATGCACGCCCTCCTTGACCAACCGCGCCGGCCAGGGCCGGACGGACCGGGTGACTGATCGACACCCTCCGAGCACCGCACCCGGTTGTCAAGGCCGGGTGCGGTGAGCGGTCGTCCGGCCGCGACCGGCTTCCGGGAGGCCCGCGCGGCCTTCAGCGCGGCTGGTCCCCGGAACGGAGCAACCCGCCCGGTCAGTCCCCGAGGACGGCGAGGGCGTCGATCTCGACGAGCAGTCCCGCGGGCAGGCCGACGTAGACCGTGGTGCGGGCCGGGTAGGGCTCGCCGACGACGCGGGCGTAGGTCTCGTTCATCTCGGCGAACTGGGAGACGTCGGTCAGGTAGACGCGCAGCATGATCACGTCCTCCAGGCCGGCGCCCGCGGCCTCCAGCACGGCGATGACGTTGCGCAGTGCGCGCTCGGTCTGCTCCGGCACGCCACCGGCGACGATCTCCCCGGTGGCCGGGTCGACCGGGGTCTGCCCGGAGACCTGCACGATGCCGCCCTTGCGCACGCCCGGGGACAGCGGGATGTGCGGCGGCGGGGTGGGTGCGGCGTCGCTGGTGATGATCTGCCTGGGCATGGTTCCTCCTGCGCTCGGGCGGTCTGGCGGGCGGCGCGGAATTCGTCTGGACCACCGCGCCTCCGGTGGGCCTATCATCTCCCGATCACTTCGCGCTCGTCGCACTGGAGGCGCTTTGTCCCCGACCACTCCCGGCATCGACGACCAGGCCGTGTCCGCCCTGCGGCAGGACGTGCTCGACTGGCGGTACAAGGGCCTGCCGAGCGGGGCGTCCGGCAGCACCGCGGCGGAGTTCCTGGCGACCCGGCCGACGCTGTCCGGCTCGGGGTTCACCGGCCCGGTGCTGGTGCTGGACGAGCCCGCGCTGGAGCACAACCTCTCGACGATGGCCCGGTGGTGCCAGCGGCACGGGGTGCTGCTCGCCCCGCACGGGAAGACGACGATGGCGCCGCGGCTGTTCCAGCGCCAGCTCCAGCACGGCGCCTGGGGCATCACCGCGGCGAACGTCGCGCAGCTGCGGGTGTACCGGGCGTTCGGGGTGCGGCGGGTGCTGCTGGCGAACCAGCTGCTGGACCCGGACGGGCTGCGGTGGCTGAGCGGCGAGCTGGACCGGGACCCGGAGTTCGAGTTCAGCTGCTGGGCCGATTCGGTGGCCGGGGTGGAGCTGATGGCGGCCTCCTGGACCGGTGAGCGTCCGCTGGACGTGCTGGTCGAGCTCGGCTGGGAAGGCGCCCGGACCGGGGTGCGGTCGGTCGAGCGGGGCGTCGAGGTGGCGCGGGCCGTCGCGGCGAGCCCGCGGCTGCGGCTGGCCGGGGTCGCCGGCTACGAGGGCGCCGCCGCGCACGGCACCGGGGACGACGCCCTGGCCACCGTGGACGACTACCTGGCCCGGCTGCGGGAGCTCGTCGACGAGGTCGAGCGCGCCGGGCTGTTCGAGACCGCGGAGATCATCGTCTCCGGCGGCGGCAGCGCCTACTTCGACCAGGTCGCCGAATCCCTCGCGGCGCCGTGGCCCACCAGCGCCCGGGTGCTGCCGGTCCTGCGCAGCGGCGCCTACCTGACGCACGACGACGGGCTGTACCGCCGCAACTCCCCCTTCGGCCGGGCGCACCGGCTCGCCGGGGACGAGTCGCCGTTCCGGCCCGCGATGCGGGTCTGGGCGCAGGTCACCTCCCGGCCCGAGCCCGGGCTGGCGCTGGCCACGCTGGGCCGCCGGGACGTGTCGTTCGACCAGGACCTGCCCGAACCGCAGGTGGTGCGCGGCGCGGACGGGGTCGTGCGGGAGCTGACCGGGTGCGCGGTCACCTCGCTCGCCGACCAGCACGCGTTCCTGCGCGTCCCCGAGGACGGGCCGCGGATCGGCGACTGGGTGGGGTTCGGGTTGTCGCACCCGTGCACGGTCTTCGACAAGTGGCGGTTGATCCCGGTCGTGGACGGGGACAGCGTGGTCGATCTGGTGCACACCTTCTTCTGAACCTGCGGAGGTCGGGATGGACGGGGTCTTCGAGGGCGCGACGGTCGTCGACGGCAGCGGGGCGCCCCGCTACCGCGCCGACGTGGCGGTGGCGGGCGAGCGGATCACCGAGATCACCGCTCCCGGGACGCTCGGCGGGCGGGAGGTCGTCGACGCGGACGGGCTGGTGCTCGCGCCGGGCTTCATCGACATGCACTCGCACTCCGACCTGCAGATCCTCGCCGAACCGGACCACCTGGCGAAGGTCTCGCAAGGGGTCACGCTGGAAGTGCTCGGCCAGGACGGGTTGTCCTACGCGCCGGTCGACGACGCGACGCTGGCCGCGGTGCGCGCCCAGATCGCCGGGTGGAACGATGATCCGCCCGGGTTCGACTGGAACTGGCGCGGCGTGGGCGAGTACCTGGACCGGCTCGACGCCGGGATCGCCGTCAACGCCGCCTACCTGGTGCCGCACGGGACGCTGCGGATACTGTGCGTCGGCCACGACGACCGGCCCGCCACCGGGGCCGAGCTGGACCGGATGCGGCGGGTGCTGGCGGAGTCGCTGGACGAGGGCGCGGTGGGGATGTCCTCCGGGCTGACCTACACGCCGGGCATGTACGCCTCGGAGGCCGAGCTCACCGAGCTGTGCCGGGTGGTCGCCGCGCACGGCGGGTTCCACAGCCCGCACCACCGCAGCTACGGGGCGGGCGCGCTCACCGCCTACGCGGAGATGATCGAGGTGAGCCGGGCGTCCGGCTGCCCGCTGCACCTGGCGCACGCGATGATGAACTTCGAGGTCAACCGGGGGCGGGCCGGGGACCTGCTGGGGCTGGTGGATTCGGCGCTGCACGCGGGCGCGGACATCACGCTGGACAGCTACCCGTACCTGCCGGGCGCGACCTCGCTGCACGCGCTGCTGCCGAGCTGGGTCGCCGAAGGCGGGGTGGAGGCCACGCTGGAGCGGCTGCGCGACCCCGAGCTGCGGGTGCGGATCCGGCACGACATGGAGGTCAGCGGCTCCGACGGCTGCCACGGGGTGCCGATCGACTGGTCCGCCATCGAGATCAACGGGGTGCGCGACGCCGAGCGCAACGGGCACCTGGTCGGGCTCAGCATCGCCGAATCGGCGCGGCGGACCGGCACGACGCCCGCCGAGGTGTTCTTCGAGGTGCTGCTCTCGGAGCGGCTCGGCACCTCCTGCCTGATGCACGTGGGGCACGAGGAGAACGTCCGCGCGATCATGCGCCACCCCGCGCACACCGGCGGCAGCGACGGGCTGCTCGTCGGCGACCGGCCGCACCCGCGCGCGTGGGGGACGTTCCCGCGCTACCTGGGGCACTACGTGCGGGAACTGGGCGTGCTGAGCCTGGAGGAGTGCGTCCGGCACCTCACCTCGCGTCCCGCCGACCGGCTCCGGCTGCCGGACCGCGGCCGCGTCCGGGAAGGCGCGATCGCCGACCTGGTGCTGTTCGACCCGGACACCATCGCCGACACCGCCACCTTCGACCGGCCGCGCAGCACCGCGACGGGCGTGCACCGGGTGCTGGTCAACGGGGTGCCGGTCCTCGACTCCGGGCGGCGCACCGGCGCGCTGCCCGGCCGTGCGGTGCGCCGCACACCTTGACACCACAAGGGAGTCCACTGTGGATGGTTTAGTGCACTGGTTGCAGCACGACACCGCGGGTCTGCTCACGTTGTGCGCGGCGGGGATCGCCGCCCTGCTGCTGATGATCATCCGGTTCCGGGTGGAACCGTTCATCGCCCTGATCATCACCGGGCTGCTGCTGGCGCTCGTCGCCGGAGTGCCCGTCACCGACCTCGTCGGTTCCGCGCAGAAGAGCAGCGAATCCCTGCTGGAGAGCGGTTTCGGCAGCATCCTCGGGCACATCACCGCCATCGTCGGGCTCGGCGCCGTCCTCGGTGCCGTGCTGGAGGCCTCCGGTGGCGCGCAGCTGCTCACCCGCAGGCTGCTGGCCGCGTTCGGGGAGAACCGGGCGCCGCTGGCGATGGGGTTGTCCGGGCTGCTGTTCGGCATCCCGGTGTTCTTCGACATCGGCATCTTCGTGCTCGCGCCGCTCGTCTACAGCGCGGCGCGCCAAGGCGGGCGGTCGATCCTGCTGTACTGCCTGCCGCTGGTCGCCGGCCTGTCCATGACGCACGCGTTCCTGCCGCCGCACCCCGGGCCGGTGGTGGCCGCCGGGCTGCTCGGCGTAGACCTCGGCTGGGTCATCCTGATGGGGCTGGCGTGCGGGATCCCCGCGTTCGTCGTCTCCGGTGTGCTGTTCCCCGCCTGGATCGGCAAGCGGCTGCACGTGGACGTGCCGGACACCGCGCCGCCCGCGGAACTCGGCTCCGCTCCCGGCGACGAGCCGAAGCTCGGCGTGGTCGCGCTCGTCATCGGGTTGCCGATGCTGCTGATCCTCGGCGGGACGTTCGCCAGCATCACGCTGCCGCCCGGGGCGGCGCTGGACGTGCTGACGTTCCTGGGCAACCCGGTGGTGGCGCTGACCATCGCGGTGCTGATCGCGTTCTGGCTGCTGGGCACCAAGCGCGGGCTGACCGGGCCGGACCTGGCGACGCTGACCTCGACCGCGCTGCGGCCGCTGGGCATGATCCTGCTGGTCGTCGGCGCGGGCGGGTTCTTCGGCAAGGTGCTCGCCGAGACCGGTGTCGGCGAAGCGCTCGCCGGCACCCTGGAGGCGTCCGGGCTGCCGCTGATCGCCTCGGCGTACGTGATCAGCTCCGGGCTGCGGATCGCGCAGGGCTCGGCGACCGTGGCGATCGTGACCACCGGCGGGATCGTGGCGCCGCTGGTGGCCGGGCTCGGGTACTCGCAGCCGCAGCTGGCGCTGATCGCCGTGGCCATCGCCGCCGGTTCGATCATCGCCTCGCACGTCAACGACGCGGGGTTCTGGATCATCTCCCGGTACTTCGGGATCTCGACGAAGGACACGCTCAAGACCTGGACGGTGCTGGAAACGATCCTGTCCGTCACCGGGTTCGCGATGGCGGTGTTGCTGAGCCTGGTCGTGTAGCCGGTGTCGATCGGTGGGGGGCCGGGTATCCCGGCCCCCCCACCTCGATGCTTCCCGCCGGGTAGCAGCAGACCTTGCGGGTGCGTACCCCTCGGCGGATAGCTTCGGCGGCGACCGGACATGACGGGAAAGGGACCATGAGCGACAAGACCATGCGCGCCATCAGCCAGGACCGGTTCGGCGGACCGGAAGTGCTGCACGAGACCACCGCGCCCCGCCCCGCGCCGCTGCCCACCGAGGTGCTGGTGCGCGTCGTGTCCGCCGGGGTCAACCCGGTGGACTGGAAGACCCGCGAGGGCGGCGGGATGGCCGGAGTTCTCGGCGAACCGCCGTTCGTGCTCGGCTGGGACGTCTCCGGCATCGTCGAGGAGATCGGCTTCGGCGTGCACACGCTGGAGGTCGGCGACGAGGTCTACGGCATGCCGTGGTTCCCACGCCGGGCCGGGGCCTACGCCGAGTACGTGACCGCGCCCGCGCGGCAGTTCACCCGCAAGCCGGTGGGCCTGGACCACGACCACTCGGCCGGGGTGCCGCTGGCCGCGCTCACGGCCTGGCAGAGCCTCGTGGACCTGGCCGGGGTCACCCGCGGGCAGCGGGTGCTGGTGCACGCCGCGTCCGGCGGGGTCGGGCACTTCGCCGTGCAGTTCGCCGCGCACGCGGGCGCGCACGTGATCGGCACGGCGAGCGCCGCCAAGCAGGACTGGGTGCGGGAGCTCGGCGCCGCCGAGGTGATCGACTACCGCGCCGCGCGGTTCGAGGAGGAGACCGGCGAGATCGACGTGGTGCTGGACCTCGTCGGCGACGGGATCGACCGGACCAGCACCCGCTCGCTGGACGTGCTCAAGCCGGGCGGGCTGCTGATCGCGGTGCCGTCCGGGGTGGCGCCGGAGCTGCTCGACCTCGCCCGGGAGCGCGGGGTGCGCGCCACCGGCTACCTGGTGGAACCGGACGGGCCCGCGCTGAGCACCATCGCCGGGCTCATCGACGACGGAACGGTGCGCACCCGGATCGACGAGGTGCTGCCGCTGGCCGAGGCGGCCGAGGCGCACCGCCGCGGCGAGCAGGGGCACGTGCACGGCAAACAAGTACTACACGTCGAGTCCTGAACTGCTGCCCCTTCCGCTGCTGCGAGGCACGGCGGGAAGCGGAACCTCAGCGGCGCCCTCGCTGCGGGATCGTTTTCACAGGTGGCTCCGCCACATGAGAAAACGCTGTCCTCGCGAGGACGCCGCTGAGAACCCGCGGGTGGTCGGCTTGCTCTGGTGGTCGGCAGCTCATCGGCTTCGCCGCCGACAAGAAACTGACACGACCCGCCGGGCGGGGTTCAAAGACGGGCAGTCAGTGATCTCCTCGCCGCGCTGTCCTCGCGATCCCGCAGCGAGCACGCCGAGTTGAAAGGCCCGGGGACGATTGGGCCATTGTGGTCTAGTCCATTGTCGAGGCATGGGGTGAGATGGGCGCCGATGCACCCGATCAAGGAGAGCACCGTGTCCGGACCTGACCACGCCCGGCAGTCGAACGGCCTGCCCGCGAACTCCCGGCCTGCGAGCGGCCTGCGCCGCCGCGGCTTCCTGGGCTTGCTCGCCGGGGCGAGCGCGCTGCCGCTGCTGCCCGCCGCCGCCTCCGCCGGTGCCCGCGCGACGTCCGAGCCGGCCACCACCACCGCTTACGTCGGCAGCATGAGCTCCACCGGCGGCCGCGGCTTCGAGGTCGCCGCCTTCGACGCCGCCACCGGGAAGCTCACCGCCACCACCGCGGTCGAGGGCGTGCCGGACGCCTCGTTCTTCGCCACCTCCGCCGACGGACGCGTCCTCTACACCACCAACGAGCTGGAGCAGGGCTCGGTCACCGCGCTCGACATCACCGACCCGGCCGCGCCCGCCGTGCTCGGCAGCACCCCCACCGGCGGCGCCGGGCCGACGCACCTCGCCGTGCACCCGGCGGGGCACCTGCTCGCGGCGAACTACACCGACGGCACCGTCTCGGTGCACCCGCTCGACGCGGACGGGCGCATCGGCGACGCCACCGACCTGGTGCGCCACGACGCCGCCGAACCGCACGCCCACCAGGTGCTCGTCGCGCCGGACGACGAGCTGGTGGTCGCCGTGGACCTCGGTGCGGACGCGGTGTTCGTGTACGCGCTGGAGGGCGGGAAGCTCGCGCAGCGGCAACGCCTCGACCTGCCCACCGGGACCGGGCCGCGCCACCTCGCCTGGCACCCGGACGGGAACCGCGCCTACCTGCTCGCCGAGCTCGCCTCGACGATCACGGTGCTCGACTGGGACGGCGCCGCCTTCACCGCCGGGCAGGTCATCGGCACCCGCGACGAAGGCGCGGCCGGGGAGAACTTCCCCGCCGAGATCGCCGTCACCGGCGACGGCGCGCACGTGTACGCCTCCAACCGGGGCGACGACGCGATCGCCGTGTTCGCGGTGCGGGAGGACGGGCTGGAGCGCGTCGGCAGCACCCCCACCGGCGGGCAGTGGCCGCGGCACTTCGCGTTCGCCCCCGACGGTGCGGCGCTGCACGTGGTGAACCAGCACTCCGGCACCATCACCCGGCTGCCCCGCGACCCCGGGACCGGCCTGCTCTCCCCCGCCGAGGAGCCCGGCGCCTTCGCCTCGGCGGTGGTGCTCGCGTTCGCGCCCTGACCGGTCGGTGGACGCCGGATCGGTCCACGGATGCGGCCGAACGAGCGAAGCCGCGCGGGCTGAGTAGCGAGAACCCGCATCCGCGCGGCGCACACCTCCCCCCGGACAGGTGAGATCGCTACTCTGAGTGGTTCGCTTCGGCGGCATCGAGGGGGTTCGCGATGAGCGAGAACAGCACCATCCCGGTCAAGGAGTTGCGCTCGGTCATCGGGTCGCGGTGGCGGCGCCCCCGCCTGCTCACCGCGGTCGGCGACCAGCCGATCTTCCACCTGGTCCGGCCGGACCGGCCCCACGACCTGACCACCCAGCTCGGCGGTCACCTCGGCAGCGGGGTGCCGCACGTGCTGATCAGCGCGGACCAGCCGCTGCCGGAGAACGACCTGGACCGCTCGGTGCTGATGCGGGAACAGCTCCTGGACAAGGTCGCGCTCGGCCTCGGCGGGCACGACTCGCGGCGTTGGCAGGGGCGGATCCGCTTCCACCGCTACGCCCTGGCGAGTTACCTGCTGCAGCACAAGCTGGAACCGCCCGAGCCGGACGAGGTGCCGAACCGGCAGGCCCGCGACCTGCTGCGGACCTACGCGCGCAGCAGGCTGCTCCGGCTCAAGAGCCGCAGCGCGGAGCCCGACGGAGCGGGTTCGGGGGGGGGGGGGGGGGGGGGGGCCCGCCGCGGCCGGGGCCCCCCGCGCGCGGGGGGGGGGGGGGGGGGGGGGGGGGGGGGGGTGGGGGGGCGCGCGGGGGCGGGGGGCGGG
>NZ_JAIUKC010000192.1:0-18098 GCF_020177435.1 Saccharopolyspora sp. 7B
GGGTGGTCCTGGGGGTGGCTTAGGGTCTGGGGTCATGCCTCAGGGAAAGCCGAACGTCGTTCCGCAGGACGGTCTCACTACGCGGCAGCGTCGCAACCGTCCGCTGCTGCTCGTGCACACCGGGGAGATGAAGGGCAAGTCCACCAGCGCCTTCGGGCTCGCGCTGCGCGGCTGGAACCAGGGCTGGTCCATCGGGGTGTTCCAGTTCGTGAAGTCGGCGAAGTGGAAGGTCGGCGAGGAGAGCGCGTTCCGCGCCCTGGGCAAGCTGCACGACGAGACCGGTGAAGGCGGCCCCGTCGAATGGCACAAGATGGGCGAAGGCTGGTCCTGGGCCCGCAAGCAGGGCAGCGAAGAGGACCACGCCGCCGCCGCGCTCGAAGGCTGGCGGGAGATCGCCCGCCGCCTCGGCGAGGAACGGCACGGCATGTACGTCCTCGACGAGTTCACCTACCCGCTGCACTGGGGCTGGATCGACGTCGGCGAAGTCGTCCGGACGCTGCGCGACCGGCCCGGCCACCAGCACGTCGTGATCACCGGCCGCAACGCCCCCCAGGAGCTCGTCGACGCCGCCGACCTGGTCCTGGAGACCACGAAGGTCAAGCACCCGATGGACGCCGGGCAGAAGGGCCAGAAGGGCATCGAGTGGTGAGCCCGCGCGTCGTCATCGCCGCGCCCGGCTCGGGGCAGGGCAAGACGACGGTGGCGACCGGTCTGCTCGGCGCGCTGCGCCGCCGGTCGCTGCGGGTCGCGCCGTTCAAGGTCGGCCCCGACTACATCGACCCCGGCTACCACCACGTCGCCTCCGGGCTGCCCGGCCGGAACCTGGACCCGGTGCTGGTGGGGGAGGAGCGGATCGCGCCGCTGTTCCGGCACGGCAGCGCCGGTGCCGACCTGGCCGTCGCCGAAGGCGTGATGGGCCTGTTCGACGGCAAGATCGACGGGCCGGGTCCGGGCGACGAACCGGCCTTCGGCTCCACCGCGCACGTCGCGGGCCTGCTGCGCGCCCCGGTGGTGCTCGTCGTCGACGCGCAGGGGCAGTCGCAGAGCATCGCCGCGCTGCTGCACGGGTTCCGCAGCTTCCAGCCCGGGGTGCGGCTGGCCGGCGTGATCCTCAACCGGGTCGGTTCGCCGCGCCACGAGCAGGTGCTGCGGGACGCGGCGGACTCGGTGGGACTGCCGGTGCTCGGCGCGCTCGGCCGCACCGGCGGGCTCAGCGTCCCGTCCCGGCACCTCGGGCTGGTCACCGCCACCGAGCACGGCGGCGCCGCCACCGACGCCGTCGAAGCCATGTCGGACGCGGTCGAGTCCGGGGTGGACCTGGACGCGGTGATCGCGCTCGCCCGCAGCGCCCCCGCCCTGGACGGGCCCGCGTGGGACGCCGCCGCCGAAGTGGTGCCCGTCCCGGACCGCCCGGTGATCGCCGTGGCGGGCGGGCCCGCGTTCACGTTCGCCTACACCGAGCACGTCGAACTGCTCACCGCCGCCGGAGCCGAGGTCGCGGTGCTCGACCCGCTGCGCGACGAGGAGCTGCCCGCGGGCACCCGCGGGCTCGTGCTGCCCGGCGGGTTCCCCGAGCAGCATGCCGCGGCGCTGTCCGCGAACTCCGCGCTGCGCGCGGAGATCACCCGGTTCGCGGCCACCGGCGCCCCGATCCACGCCGAGTGCGGCGGGCTGCTGTACCTCGCCGAGGAGCTCGACGGGCACTCGCTGTGCGGGGTGATCCCGGCGCGCGCGGAGATGTCACCGCGGCTCACCCTCGGCTACCGGGATGCCGTCGCCGCCACCGACTCCGCGCTGAGCAGCGCCGGAACCCGGTTCACCGGCCACGAATTCCACCGTACCCGGCTCGAACCGGGCAGCGGCGGGCAGCCCGCCTGGTACTGGCGGGACGGCGCGGCCGTCGCGGAAGGATTCGTGCGCGGCGGGCTGCACGCCTCCTACCTGCACACCCATCCGGCCGGTGCGCCGGAGGCGGTGTCGCGGTTCGTGACCCGCTGTTCCCGGACGGTGACGGGCGGTGCGGGTACGGCCGTGTAGCCCGCCGCGATCAACAGGTACGGTCGTCACCTGTGCGGCCACGGTGGGCGACGGGGTTCCGGTGCCAGCGGACCGGTCGATCCCCCGCCCGACCTGGCCATCGAGCCGGTGCCCCCTCCCTCGGTGTGGTCCGATGTGGACGGTTCGGCGCGGCGAGCCGTACCGGTGACGCGGAAGAGGAGAGCGAACAGTGAGTGGCCGGATCTCGTTCATCGGTGCCGGACCCGGGGCCGCGGACCTCATCACGGTCCGCGCCGCGCGACGCATCGCCGAAGCCGACGTCGTGGTGTGGTCCGCCAGCGTGCTCGCCCCCGAATGCGTGCGGGAGCACGCGAGCCCCGACGCGGAGCTGCTCGACTCCTCCCAACTCACCCACGAGCAGGCGGTCGAGGTGTACCGCCGCGCCGAGCGGGACGAGCTGCGGGTCGTGCGGCTGCACGCCGGTGACCCGGCGCTGTGGGGTTCCGTGCAGGAGCAGCACGACGCCTGCGCCAAGATGGAGCTGGACGTGGAGATCGTGCCCGGCGTCAACGGCTTCTCCGCCGCCGCCGCGGCCGTCGGCCGCGAGCTGACCACCGCGGACACCGCGCGATCCGTGCTGGTCACCCGCCTCGGCGCCGGGAACCCGGACGCCGAGCAGGTGCGCGAACTGGCGCGGCACCAGGCGACGATGGCGGTGACGCTGCCCGCCTCCCGCGCGGCCCAGCTGGTGGAGGAGCTGCGCGCCGGTGGCTGCGCCGACGAGGTGCCCGTGCTCGTCGCCTACAAGGTGAGCTGGCCGGACGAGGTGCTGCTGAGCACCACCGTCGGCGAGCTGGAGCAGGCGGTGAAGCAGCGCAAGCTGTGGAGCACCGCGCTGTTCCTCGTCGGCAAGGCGCTCGGCGCGAGCGGCCGGTCCCGCGGCTACGGCGAGTCCGGCTACCGCCGGACCGAGACCTCCGGGCGCCGCCGCGGCTACCGGGCGGCGCGGCGGCACGACGCGGCCGAGCGCTCCGGCTCCGACCAGGAGGACGTCCCCGGCTCGCGTGCGGCGTTCCACGTGGGCACCGGCCCCGCCGTCGAGCGCCCGCAGCCCGAACCGGCGGCCGAGCCGGCGGCGCCCGCGCCCGACCCGGTGCCCGGGCGCGGTTCCGACGGTGCGACCGCGGTGCCGAACATCGCCTGGTGGGCGGTGCGGGAGTGGCAGGAGGCCGCTCGCGGTGCCGCCCGGGGGCAGGCGCGGCAGCGGCGCACCGAGGACCCGGCGCAGCCGGAGCTGTTCGGGGGCGGGCCGGAAGCCGAGACCGCACCGGCGGCCGCCGCGGCGCCCGAGACCACCGCGGCATCCCCGGAACCCGAGGGCACCGAGGCGCCGGTGCGCGTGGCGGAGACCGCCGCACCGGACCCGGCCACCGCGGACTCCGAAGTGGGCGAACCGGCGCGGCCCGCGCTCGCGGTCGTCCGCGACTCCGGTACCGGGACCGGAGCGGCCGGTTCGTCCGGCAAGGGGGACGAGAGCACCGGATCGGACGGCGGCGCCGAGCCGGCAGCCGCGACCGGCGAGCAGACCGGGACCGAGGGCACCGCGCGCACCTCGGCGGCGGAGACCACCGGCACCCCCCGCGCCACCGCGAAGACCCGCACCCGGGCGAAGTCGCAGACCAAGGCCCAAACGAAGGCGCAGACGAAGGCGCAGACCAAGACCGCGGGCACCCGGACCCGCACCGGGGGCGCGAAGTCGACCAAGAACAAGGGTGACGCGTCGAGCTGAGCGCGAGCGCATCCCCAGACGTGGCAAGGTGAACCGGGCTCGTGATCCGCGAGCCCGGCCGGTGCAGCGGCGTGGCAGGACGAGGTGGAAGACGTGACGGTCACGGTGATCGGGATCGACGGGGCGGAGCTGCCCGCGGGCGCCGCCGAGGTGCTGGGTTCGGCGCGGCTCGTGGTGGGCTCGCGCAGACACCTCGACGCGCACGCCCCGCAGCAGGCCCGGTCGCTGGACCTCGCGCAGTGGAGCCAGGCGCTGGGCGCGCTGACCTCGCTGGCGGGCGAGGAGACCGGGGTCGTGCTCGTCGACGGCGATCCTGGTTTCTTCGGCGTGCTGCGGGAGTTGCGGGAGCGCGGGGTGCGTTGCGCCGTCACCCCGGCCGCGCCGAACGTGGCCCGGCTGATGGCCCGCCTCGGCAGGCCGTGGGACTCGGTGCCGGTGGCGGCGGCGAGCGAGGACGACCTGCCCCGCGTGCTGAACCTGTGCCGGGCGCGACCGGCGGTGCTGGTGCTCAGCGGCCCGGGGGCCGGCCCGGCGCGGCTGGCTTCCGGGCTGACCGGCTGGCGGCGCACGCTCGTCGTCGGCGAAGACCTCGGCGGCGAGGGCGAGAAGATCACCACCGCCACCCCGGAGGAGGCCGCGCAGCGCAGCTGGCGCCCGGACGCGGTGGTGCTGTGCGCGGCGGAACCGAAGGAGGTCGGCGCCCGGGGCTGGCTCGCCGGCGGTGAGGTCCTGCCGCCCGCGAACGGCTGGGCGCTGTCCGAGGACGAGTTCTCGCACCGCGACGGCGAAGTGACGCCCGCCGAGGTGCGGGCGGTGGCGCTGGCGGATCTCGCGGCCCGCCCCGGCGCGCTGATCTGGGACGTCGGCGCCGGCTCCGGTTCGGTCGCCGTCGAGTGCGCCCGGCTCGGCGCCGCCACGATCGCCGTCGAGTCCGACGAGACCCAGGTGGTGCGGCTGATCACCAACGCCGCCGGGCACGGCGTGGACGTGCGGGTCGTGGAGCGGGCCGCGCCGGACTCGTTGCGGGACCTGCCGAAACCGGACGGCGTGTTCGTCGGCGGTGGCGGTCCGGACGTGGTCGCGGCCTGCGCGCACGCGGGCGCGGCGCGGATCGTGGTGGAGCTGACCGAGCTGGAGCGAGTCGGGCCGACCCGGGAGGCGTTGCGCACCGCGGGCTACCAGGTCCGCGGGGTGCAGCTGGCCGCCAGCAGGCTGGTGGAGCTCGCCGACGGCGGCTCCAAGCTGGAACCCACGGCACCGGTGGTGCTGGTGTCCGGGCACCGCAAGGCCGACTCGTGATCGGTCTGTTCCCGCGCACCCCGCAGGAGCAGCGCACCGCGAACGAGCTGGCCGCCCGGTGGGGGCCGGACGCGGTGCTGGTCGACGGCGGGCCGGGCCCGGCGCTGCGCCGGATGTGGTCCTCGCTGGACGGGGTGGTGCTGTTCCTGCCGGTGGGCGCGGCGGTGCGGCTGATCGCGCCGCTGCTGCGCGCCGAACGCACCGATCCGGAGGTGGTGTGCGTGGACGAGCACTTCGCCGTCACCGTCTCCGGTGGGGCGCAGGCGATCGCGCCGCGGATCGCGGAGGTGCTGGGGCGGATCCCGGTGCTCACCGCGGGCGCGGCGGCCACCGAGCTGGACGAGCTCGTGGACCGGCTCGGGGCCACCGCGGACGGTGATCTCGCCGGGTGCGCTCGGGCGATCGACGACGAGGAACCGGTGCTGCTGGTGAACCCGCACGGGTTCCCGCTCCCCGCGCTGCCGGAGAACGTGTCGCCGGACCGGGAGGATCCGGTCTGGACGGTGGTGGTCGACGACCGGCGGCCCGGGGAAGATCTCGGCGACCGCGTGGTGCGGTTGATCCCGCCGACGCTGGTGGTGGGCGTCGGTGCCGTGCGGGGCGTGTCGCGGACCGCGGTGACCGGGCTGATGTCCCGGCTCGACCGGGAGCACGGGCTGGACCCGCGCGCGATCCGGGCGTTCGCCACCGCGGAGGCGAAGGCGGAGGAGCGCGGCATCCTGGACGCGGTGCAGGACCTGGGTTTCTGGCACTCGGCGGACGCCGAGGAGCTACCGCTGCGCTCCTACCCGGCGGCCGAGCTCGCAGAGGAGGACGTGCCGAACCCGAGCGAACGGGTGCGGGCCGAGGTGGGCACCGCGTCCGTCGCGGAGGCCGCCGCGCTGCGCGCCGCCCGCGAGCTCGCCGGGGAGGACGCCGAGGTGCGGCTGGTCGTGCCGAAGCTGGGCGCCGACGGCGTCACCGTCGCCGCCGCCCGGATCCGCCCGCGCGGCCGGATCACCACGATCGGTCTCGGCCCGGGGCTGGCGGACCTGCGCACCCCGCGCGCGGACGCGGAACTGCGCCACGCCGCCGCTGTCGTCGGCGGGGCGCCGGAGCTGGAGCTGATCCGCGACCTGCTGCACCCGGGCGCCGTGACCCGCCGCGTCGGGTCCGCCGAGGAAGGTGCGCTCGCCGCCGCCGAACTGGCGGCCGGGGGCCGCACCGTGGCCCTCGTCGGCACGGACGACGCGGCACCGCTGCGCGCCGCCGTCCAGGACGAACCGGCCTGCCGGGCCGTGCACACCGAATGGATCCCCGGCGTGCGCGGCTGACGGCCGGATCGTCGCCCCGGGAGCACCGGGGACCGCGACCTCACGCCATGAGGTGCACGCGCCGGTGCTGGCGGGTGCCGATGTCCTCCGCGGCGGTGTCGAGCAGCTTGTGGCCGAGTTCGAACAGCGCCCTGGCGAGCGCGATCTCATCTCCGATCTGCGGGACGTCCGGGTCGTCCGGGTGCCGCCGCGCGGCGCCGTGCCCGTGCAGCGCCCTGCCGTCGCCGGTGACCATCCCGACGTCCGCGGTGGTCTTCATGCCGGCTTCGACGACCTGCATGTCCAGTGTGAGCGTCCGGTTCGCGTGCATGGCCGCCTCCCTGGTTCGCCTGCCCCCAGGATGCGCCGCCGAGGACCGCGCGGCAAAGCGGTCCGGGAGGCGGTTGCGCTGGTGAGAGAGGTCACCGCAGGTTTGACCT
This sequence comes from Saccharopolyspora sp. 7B, assembly GCF_020177435.1. Lineage (NCBI taxonomy): Bacteria > Bacillati > Actinomycetota > Actinomycetes > Pseudonocardiales > Pseudonocardiaceae > Saccharopolyspora > Saccharopolyspora sp. 7B. The sequence goes on from NZ_JAIUKC010000192.1 coordinate 6,819, forward strand.
CCGTTCCGGGGCGGGTGACGATACTGCGGTCGGTCGAGGCGCCCCCCGGATCGTTCGGCGGCGGCCCCGGCGGCTCCCCGTGGCAGGATGGTCCGGCGCCGCGCTCGGCAGGCGCCCCGCCCCGGCGGATCGGACCCGGCGACGGGTCGAGGTGACGCAGCGGCGTCCCGCGCTCAGGCCACGGCAACGGCGCCGCGGTGAACATCGACACGAACGACGGACGGCATGACCACGCACTCATCTGCGCAGCACACCTCGGGCGAACACCACTACTTCGCGGGACTCGACCTCACCGGCAGGCGGGTGGTGGTGGTCGGTGCGGGCGGCGTCGCGCAGCGGCGCGTGCCCCGGCTGATCGGCGCGGGCGCGCGCGTGGAGGTCATCTCGCCGGAGGCGACGCCCGCGGTCGAGGCGATGGCCCAGACCGGGGAGATCACCTGGCACCGCAGGCCGTACGCGGACGGCGATCTGGACGGCGCCTGGTACGCGGTGGCGTGCGCGACGGGCCACGAGGTCAACGCCGCCGTCTCCGCCGAAGCCGAGCGCCGCCGGGTGTTCTGCGTGCGCGCCGACGACGCCGCGCAGGGCACCGCGGTGACCCCGGCCGTCGCCGAGCACGGCGGGCTGCTGCTCGGCGTGCTCGCCGGGGGAGCGCACCGGCGTTCCGCCGCGGTGCGGGACGCGCTGGTCACCGCGCTGCGCTCCGGGGTCGTGGACGAGCACGCGGAGCGGCCCGCACCGGGCGTCGCGCTCGTCGGCGGCGGCCCCGGCGCCCCGGACCTGATCACGGTGCGCGGCAGGCAGCTGCTCGGCCGGGCCGACGTGGTGATCACCGACCGGCTGGCCCCGCGCGAGCTGCTGGAGGAGCTCGGCCCGCACGTGGAGGTCGTGGACGCCTCCAAGATCCCGTACGGCCGCGCCGCCAACCAGGACGTGATCAACGAACTGCTGGTGGAGCACGCGCGCGCCGGGAAGTTCGTGGTGCGCCTCAAGGGCGGCGACCCGTACCTGTTCGGCCGCGGCTACGAGGAACTGCTGGCCTGCGTGGCCGCCGGGGTGCCGGTCACCTCGGTCCCCGGCATCACCAGCGCGTTCTCCGTGCCCGCCGCGGCCGACGTGCCGGTCACGCACCGCGGGGTGGCGCACGAGGTCGTGGTGGTGTCCGGGCACGTCGGCCCGCACGACGAGACCTCGCTGGTGGACTGGCCCGCGCTGGCGCGGCTGCGCGGCACGCTGGTGCTGATGATGGCGGTCAAGCGCATCGGCGAGTTCGCCGCGGTGCTGATCGAGCACGGCCGCGACCCGAAGTCGCCGGTCGCGATCGTGCAGGAGGGGACCATGCGCACCCAGCGGGCGGTGCGCACCACGCTCGCCGAGGCCGCCGACGCGGTCCGCGCCCACGACGTCGCCCCGCCCGCGGTGATCATCGTCGGCCCGGTCGCCGACCTCACCCCGCCCGAACGCCGCTGACGGCCGGAGCGATGGCGGCCGCGGGAGCGATGGCGGCCGTCGGAGCGCCTCTGACCGCCCGAACGCCGTCGGCCGCCGGAACGCCGTCGGAGCTCGGGCACAGCTGACAGCCGGCGCGCCGTCGCCGCGAGGGAACCACCGACCGCATGAGAACGGCCCACCCACCCGATCCTGCCGGGCTGGTGGGCCGTTCGTGGCGTCGTCCGCGCGGGTCAGCTCTCGTCGGGGGCGCCGCCGAAACGGGCCCGGTAGTCCGCCAGGTCGTCCTCGGTGACCTTCGCGAACAGCACCGGCGGGATGGTGAAGTCGGTGCCCGCCGGGACGAGCTCGAAGGACCGCGCCTCCTCGACCGACACCCAGCTGCGCTGCGGGTCGTCGGAGGCGAACGCCGCGCGCATCGCCTTCGCCGCGCCCGGGACCAGCGGTTCGGACACCACCGCGTACAGGTAGATCAGGTTCATCGCGGTGCGCAGCGTCAGCGCGGCCGCGTCCTGGTCGGTGCGGATCTGGATCCAGGGCGCCTTCTCCTCCAGGTAGGAGTTGCCCGCGCTCCACATGGACCGCAGCGCCTGGGCGGCCTTGCGGAACTGCTTGGCCTCCAGGTGGGTCTGGTAGTCGGCGAGCAGCCCGCCGATCTCCGCGGCGAGCCGCCGCTCCGGTTCCCCGGCGGCGTCCCCGGCGGGCACCTGGTCGCCGAACCGCTTGCGGGAGAACGACAACACCCGGTTCACGAAGTTGCCGAGGGTGTCGGCGAGGTCCTTGTTCACCACCGAGGCGAACAGCTCCCAGGAGAACGAGGAGTCGTCGGACTCCGGCGCGCTCGCGATGAGGAAGTAGCGCCAGTAGTCGGCGGGCAGCAGCTCCAGTGCCTGGTCGGTGAAGATGCCGCGCTGGTCGCTGGTGGAGAACTTCCCGCCGTAGTACGTCAGCCAGTTGAACGACTGGACGAAGTCGACCATCTTCCACGGCTCGCGGGTGCCCAGCTCGGTCGCCGGGAACATCACGGTGTGGAACGGGACGTTGTCCTTGGCCATGAACTCGGTGTAGGTGACGTCCTCGGCCTCGTACCACCAGGACTTCCAGTCCCGCTCGCCCGGCGCCAGGTCGGACCACTCCTTGGTGGCGCCGATGTAGCCGATCGGCGCGTCGAACCAGACGTAGAAGACCTTGCCCTCGGCGGCCAGCTCCGGCCAGGTGTCGGCGGGCACCGGGACGCCCCAGTCGAGGTCGCGGGTGATGGAGCGGTCCCGCAGCCCCTCGGTGATCCACTTCCGGGCGATGGAGGAGGACAGGTTCGGCCACTCGCCGCTCGCCTCGTCCAGCCAGCCCTCCACCTCGTCGGTCAGCTTCGACTGGGTGAGGAACAGGTGCTTGGTCTCGCGGACCTCCAGTTCGGTGCTGCCGCTGATCGCCGACCGCGGTTCCACGAGGTCGGTCGGGTCGAGCACCCGGGTGCAGTTCTCGCACTGGTCGCCGCGGGCCTTCTCGTAGCCGCAGTGCGGGCAGGTGCCGATGATGTAGCGGTCCGGCAGGAACCGGCCGTCGGCGGGCGAGTAGACCTGCCGGATCGACTGCTGCTCGATGAAGCCGTGCTCGTGCAGCTTCCGCGCGAAGTGCTGGGTGATCTCGCGGTTCTGCTCCGAGGAGGTGCGTCCGAAGTGGTCGAAGGAGAGCTCGAAACCGCGGTAGATCTCGGCCTGCGCCCGGTGCTGCTGCTCGCAGAACTCCGCGACCGGCAGCCCGGCGTCGGCGGCGGCCAGCTCGGCCGGGGTGCCGTGCTCGTCGGTGGCGCAGATGTAGAGCACCTCGTGCCCGCGCTGGCGCAAGTACCGGGAGTAGACGTCGGCGGGGAGCATGGAGCCGACCATGTTGCCCAGGTGCTTGATGCCGTTGATGTACGGGAGCGCACTGGTTACCAGGTGGCGGGTCATTCGAGAATGCTCCAATAGCGTTGTTTCGGTGCAGACCCCGCTGAATCCGGCCGACGCCGGCGCGCGCATGGGTGCTGACGAACACCGTTGACCAGGGAGATGCTACCGGCACGGGATCGTCGGCACGGCTCGCCCTCGCCCCGCCGGACGCGGTCCGCGAGGGGGTCGTCCGGCCGGGCGGGTGCTGGTCACCGCACGGGGGAGGACGGTGCGCCGGGCTGCTCGATCTCCCAGGTCGCCGAGGTCGGTGACGAACCGGTCGCGGCCGTTGCCGGTGCGGGACGTGCGCGAGGTGCTGGCCGGTGCGCCTCCCGTTCGCCGTCCCCGGGGCCCGTTCGACCGCTGGTCGAACGGGCCGTTCCGGGGCGGGATCAGGTGGGGACGGCCTCCAGCGCGGTGACGGCCTCGTCCCACGGCCGCGGGTCGGCGACCAGGGTCCGGAGCGTGCGGGTGGGTTTCGGGGGCACACCGATGGTGAGCGCCCCGCAGGCCGTGCTGCCACGGCGGTAGAGGGCCGCGACCTTCGGCGCCGCCGGATCGGCGCCGTCGAGCACGCGCAGCCGCACCTCGTCCGGTTCGGCCAGGTCGCCGAACGCCTGCACCTTGAACCGGTACTGGTCGGACCAGAAATACGGCACCGGGGCGAACGGGCTCCGCTCCCCGAAGCGCTCCGGGTCCAGTTCGGCCAGCAGGTTCCGCGCGGCCGCCATGCCCTGCTCGGTGGCGTTCATCCGGTGCTCCACCCGGACCGGGCGGCCCAGCACCGGGTGCGGCCAGCGCGCCACGTCCCCGGCCGCGTAGACACCGGGGGCCGCCGCGCAGAACTCGTCGCAGCCGACGCCGTCGGCGAGGTCCAGCCCGCTGTCGGCAAGCCAGTCCACGGCCGGTGTGGAGCCGATCGCGACCAGCACCGCGTCCCCGGTGATCTCCTCGCCACCGGCCAGCCGCACGCCGCGGGTGCGGCCCTCGTCGTGGACGAGCCCGGCGACGGATTCGCCGAGCCGCAGCTCGACGCCGTGCGCCCGGTGCGCGGCGGCCAGCAGCGCGCCCGCTTCGGCGCCGATGGCGCGTTCCATCGGCACCGGTTCCGGCGCGACCAGCACCACCTCGTGCCCGAGTTCGCGGGCGACCGCGGCGACCTCGACGCCGAGCACCCCGGCGCCGACGACGACCAGCCGCCGCCCGGGGAACGCCAGCGGTGCGCGCAGCGCCAGCGCGTCGTCGAGGGTGCGCAGCACGTGCGCCCCCGGCGACTGCTCCGGCAGCGCGCGGGCCGCGACACCGGTCGCGATGATCACCCCGTCGCAGTCCAGCGCGTCCGCGCCGAGCAGCACCCGGCGATCGGCCACGTCCAGCCCGGTCGCCCGGGTACCCAGCCGCAGGTCCAGGTCGAGCCCGTCGAGCGCGTCGGCGGCGCGCAGCCCGGTGCGGTCCGGTTCCCACGCGCCGGACAGCACCTGCTTGGACAGCGGCGGCCGGTCGTAGGGCAGGTGCGGTTCCGCGCCGACCAGTGCGATCTCCCCGTCCCAGCCGCTGCGGCGCAGCTGCTCCGCCGCGGTGAGCCCGGCGGCGGAGGCGCCGATCACCGCGATGCGCCCGGCGCTCATCCGCGGGCCCGGATCGCCGCTGCCGGGCACCCGGCCGCGGCCGCCCGGACCGTCTCGTGCACCTCGGGCGGGGGCGCGCTGTCCAGCAGCACCACGACGCCGTTCTCGTCGATCGTGATCTCCATGCTTCTTCCTTACCCCTCGACGGGTTCCGGCGTCACCACGGGATGCGAAGCGGCTTGGACCACCTCTGGATGTCAGGTGAGCGGCCCGTTCGCCCCGTGGCGCTGGTCGAGCGGGCCGCTCACCTGGGGAGGTGCACGTCGTCGTGCTGTCCGGCCGAGAGGAACAGCGCGAGCTCCCGGCCCTCGTCGGCGACGGCGGACCGTTCGGCGGCGGTGAGGCGGCGCAGCGGATCGACCCGCAGCGCGTCCGCCTCCGCCCGCCAGGTTCCCGCGACCCTGCCGTCGACCAGCACCACCCGCTCGCCCGCCACGGACAGGCCGCGGTGCTCGTCGGCCACGATCCGGCTCCGGTCGTGATAGCCGAGGACCGCGTTGTCGAACGCGGGCAGGAACCGCACCGGTGCGGGCACGTCCGGGTCGGGGCGCGGTGCGTCCGGCAGGTCGAGCAGCTCGCGGCCCCGCTCGTCGCGGAACGACACCAGTTCCGGGCGAAGCTCGGCCACCGCGCCCGGCAGCCCGGCGAGCCCCGACCAGGCGCGCACGTCGGCGGTCGCCGCCGGGCCGAACGCGGCCAGGTAGCGGCGCACCAGCTCCCGCCCCACCGGATCGGAACCCGGCGGCGACGGCGGGTCGACCTCGCGACCCAGCCAGTCCGCGAGCGGCACCACCCGCACCCCGCCACCGCTGCGCCACAACCCGCGCGGCGGGAGCTGCACCGCTGGGACCAGCGCCGCCACCAGCACTTCGCCCAGCGCCCGCCGGGACGGGCCCGGCCAGCGGTCGGTGAGCGCCCCGGCCAGTTCGGCCATCGTCCGCGGTTCGCCGTCGGCGAGCGCCGCCCGGCCCGCGGCGGCCAGCTCGTCCAGGTCGATCCCGTCGAAGTCGCGGCGGTAGGCCGCGAGGCCGCGCTGCCGCAGCATCGCGTCGTGCCGGGACCGCCAGCCGAGCGCGTCCTCGGCGGTGAGCAGGTGCACGGTGCGGCGCATCAGGTGCGTGCGCACCAGCCTCCGCCGCACCAGCAGGTCGGAGAGCTCTCCGGGGTCGAATCCGCGCAGCCGGGCGAACAGTCCCGCGAACGGGGCCTGCGGTTCCTGCGCCTGCATCCCGCACAGGTGCGCCACGGCCGCCGCCACCGGCAGGTCGGCGCGGTCCAGCAGCAGTTGCCGGGCGAGCGTCGCGCGGTTGAGCGCGCGGGTTCCGAGGACGGTCATCTCGTGTCCTGTTCGCGGGAGGGATCAGAAGCCGCGGCGGCCGTCGATGGTCTCCCGCAGGATGTCGGCGTGCCCGGCGTGCTGGGTCGTCTCGGCGATCACGTGGATCAGCACCCGGCGCGCGCTGCGCACCTCGCCCGGCGGGTTCCACGGCACCTCCGGCAGCGGGTGCGCGACGTTCAGGTCGGGCAGCGCGGACACGACCTCCGCGGTGCGCGCGGCGACCTCCTGGTAGCGGGCGAGGACGTCGGCGAGGGTGTCGCCGGGCCGCATCCGGAACTCCTCCTGGAACTCGATCATGCGCTGCGGCAGCGTCGTCGCCGTCCCCGCCATCAGGTCCTCCCAGGTGACGCCGTCGGGCAGTTCGACGGCCATCGCGGAGGTGCCTTCGAGGATGAAGCGCACCCAGTTGCGCTCCACGGACGTCACGTGCTTGATCAGACCGCCCAGGCACAGCTCGCTGACCGTCGGCCGCAGCCCGAGCTGCTCGTCGTCCAGCCCGTCGGTGGTGGTGATCAGCGCCGTGCGGGCGGCGTCGAGCTCGGCGAGCAGGTCGGCGCGCTCGGCGTCGAGGGTGGTGGTCACGGTGGTCCTTCCGGTGGTGCTTCGTCGTCGTGGGCCCCACCTTGACACCGGTAGCGGCCAGGACGCGTCCGCTTCTCCGGGCACTATGGGGTCGTGCCGAAGACCTCCGCGCGGTTGCTGTCGTTGCTGTCCCTGCTGCAGGCCCGCCGGGACTGGCCGGGCGCGCTGCTCGCCGAACGCCTCGACGTCAGCCCGCGCACGGTGCGCCGCGACGTGGACCGGTTGCGGGAGCTCGGTTATCCGATCGCGGCGATCAAGGGGCCGGACGGCGGTTACCGGCTGGGCGCGGGCAGCGAGTTGCCGCCGCTGCTGTTCGACGACGACCAGGCCGTGGCGCTCACCCTCGCGCTCCAGCTCGCCGGCACCTCGGGGGCGGGGCTGGAGGAGGCGGCGCAGCGCGCGCTGCACACGATCCGCCAGGTGCTGCCCGCCCGGCTGCGGCACCGCGTGGACACGGTCCGGGTGACCGCGGTTCCGCAGCCGGAGGCGCGGGTGCGGGTGGAGCGCGGCGTGCTGGTGGCGCTCAGCGCCGCGGTGCACGCCCGCGAGGAGCTGCGCTTCGACTACCTGCACCCGAGGCGGGAGGGACCGCCGCGGCGGGTGCAGCCGCACCACCTGATCACCTGGGGCGGGCGTTGGTACCTGGTGGCGTGGGACCTGGACCGGGCGGACTGGCGCACCTTCCGCGCCGACCGGATCGCGCCGCGCACGCCGACGGGGCCGCGCTTCGCGCCGCGCGAGGTGCCCGGGGGCGACGTGGCGCGGTTCATCACCGAGAAGTTCCGGGGCGCGCAGGGCTGGCCGTGCCGCGGGGAGGTGGTGCTGCACCGACCGGCGGAGGAGGTCGCCGAGTTCCTGTCGGACGACCTGGTGGAACCGCTCGACGAGGGCCGCTGCCGGTTGCTGGCCGGTTCCTGGTCGTGGTCCGGGCTGGCGGTGGCGATCGCGCGGTTCGGGGTGGACTTCGAGGTGGTCGGGCCGCCGGAGCTGCGCGCCGCGGTCGCCGACCTGGGGCGCCGCTGCGCGGCGGCGATCGACCAGCCACCGGCCGCACCGCCACCGGCGGCGGACGTCCCGTCGAGGAGAGCGCCGAAGTCGTGAACGGGATGGCCACCACCGGGCCGCGGCCCCACCGGCACCTTCCAGGAGCCGGACGGCGAGCTCGGCTGGTGACCCCGCGAGCCGGGGCCACCACCGAGGCCGTCCGTGGTGTCAGCGGTCGTAGCGCCCGGTCTTCACCGCGGTGAGGAACTCGGACCACCGCGGAAGATCGGTGACCAAGTACCCGGCCGCGCGATTCTTGGTGTCGCGGATGGCGGCCCGGCCGTCCGCGCGCCCGATCTCGACGCAGTTGGTCTGGTTGCCGCTGTAGCTCGATTTCCGCCAGCGGAAGGCCTTGCTCATTTCTCTTTCTCCATCTGATCGGTGATCTCAGCGACGAGAGCCGCAGAGGCTTCGCGGCTCATCGCCATCCCGCGAAGTCTCTCGGCTGCGTTCTGGTAGTCCTGCACGTCCTTGGCATCGGTGATGGTCGTACTGGAGCGGTAGTGCTCGAGATGCACCACCGGCTTGTCCCGACTGAATTCGATCAGCACGAACGGGCCTTCGAGCGCGGGAGAATATCCGCCACCGAGCGGCAGGACCTGGGCCTCGACGTTGTCCCGCTGAACCCACTCCGAGAGATGTCGGAGTTGTTCGACCATCACGGCGGGTTCGCACGGCGGATAGCGGAGGGCGTGTTCACCGATGATCGCGTTCAAGGCGACCGGTGTGCGGCGGCTGAGCACATCTCGGCGTCCCAGTCGATAGGTCACGCGCTTGTCCGCTTCGCCGCGGGTGGCGCCCGCTCCGCGCATGATCGAACGTGCGTAGTTGCCGGTCTGCAGCAGTCCTGGGATGAGCAGTGGTTCGACATCGGTGATGCGCTGAGCGGTGCGCTCGTACTCGGTCAGCACGGTCAGCTGTTTGCCGACTCCTGGCGCTACCCAGTTCGGATCTCCGGCATCCCGGGCGAGTTGCAACAGGCGTTCGCGCTCGTCGCCGGTGACGCCGAGGATTCCCAGCACGGCGCCGACATCGGCCTCGCGCGGCGTCAGTTTGCCGTTCTCCCAACGGGAAACATGGGTGTGGCTTCGCCCGAGCCGAGTCCCCAGTTCGCTGGTGGACAAACCTGCTGCTTTGCGCGCTGCGCGCAGCTCCGCTCCGAGCTGTCGCGCTCGAGGTGTGTCGGCTGTGCTGGGCATGCACAAATCCTAGCCAGAGCCCTGTCCTGTCCCCGCTTCACCCGAAGGAGATCTTGCCGCGTTGTGCATGCACAGGTTTATAGTTCTTGCACAGGCGGGAGTGGGATGGCGACAACGAATGGAGCGATCGATGGCACGGGTGTTCATGGCCTCGGAGCAGGAATCGGTGTGGCACGTGGTGGAGCTGCGCACCGGTGGCGCACGGCCGATCGCCCGCTGCGGCCACGTGATCCGCGGCCGGGTGCACCGCCGCCTCGGGCGCCCGGAGCGGCCGCGCGGGATGTGCGACCCGTGCGCTTCGGACGTGAACGGCCGAGAACCGCGCCCCACGCCGGAAGCCGCCTGAGATTTCCAGCAGGCCCTCGGTGCCGACCGCCCGAGGGCCGGACCGGCCCGCGTCCCCGACCCCCGACCGGGCGTGGGCCGGTTCCCGGCCGGGTCGCCCTGCGCCCCGCCCCGCGCGCGGCGGCCCGGCCGGGCCCCGGGGGGGGGCGGCCCCCCCCCCCCGACCCGGTGGCGGGTCAGGCGGTGTTGACGGAGGTCTCCATCAGGGCGCCGCGCCATGCGACGGATTCGCGGAGGGCGGCGGCCACGTCGGGCGAGGTGCCGGTCAGGTCGGCGTAGGCGCGGTGCAGGTTCGCGACGATGCGCTCGGCGTCGGCCCAGTCCGCGAACTCGCCGAGGTCGGCGTCCTGCGCGGCCTCCAGCGGCGGGATCCCGGCGTCCACCCCGGACTTCGCGAGGTCCAGCACCAGCCGGTAGTAGCGCTCGTGCTCGGCGAGCACGCCCGGCAGGTCCGCGGCCTCGATCACCGGGCCGTGCCCGGGCACCACGCGCCGCGGCTCGAACTCGGCGATCCAGTCCAGCGCCCGCGCAGCGCCCGCGGGCGAGCCCATGAACACCAGCGGCGTGAGGCCGTGGAACAGCAGGTCGCCGCTGAACAGCACGCGTTCCTCGGGCAGCCAGGCCACCACGTCGCCGCCGGTGTGCGCGGAGTGGCCGGGGTGGCGCAGCTCGACGGTGCGGCCGCCGACGTGCACCGACAGCTCGGACCGGAAGGTCACCGACGGCACGCGCCGCACCACGTTCCCCCAGTCCGGGACGGGCGACCAGAACGGCGGGCAACCGTCGATCATCGGGTCGGTGGCGAGCGCGGACCGCATGTGCTCGTGTCCGAACAGGACGGTCTCGGCGGGCAGCAGCGAGTTGCCGTAGGAGTGGTCGCCGTGCTCGTGGGTGTTCACCGCCCACCGGATCGGCGAATCCGGTGCGGTGCGGGCGATCTCGTCCAGGAACCGGCGGGTGCGCTGCTCGGTGGCGCAGGTGTCGACGACGAGCAGCCCGTCGTCCCCGGCGATCACCCCGGCGTTGTTCACCCACCAGGTCCCGTCCGGCTGCACCCACGCCCACACCCCGTCGGCGAGCGGTTCGAGGCGGGGCTGCGTGTCGTTCGTGTGCATGCGAGCAGTGTGCACCGGTCGCCCGGAGACCATCTCGGCCCCGCCGCCGGGGAGGGGTTCGTGGGGGGAATGCCGCAGCGGTACCCGGCACGCGCGGAATTCGTCCGGTCACCCGGCCTCCGGCTCTACGCTCCGATTTCCCGGCCAGGTGAGCCGGACAGGTGAGGAGGCCGTGTCGTGCAGGTGAAGAAGTTCCTCGGTGCGCTGGTGCTGGCGGGCGGTGTCGCGGTGGCGGCCCCGGCGGTGGCGCTGGCGGCGGACCCGCCGCCGGACCAGACCGTCCCCGGCAATGGCGACGCCGACGAGACCACGCCCGGTTCCGGCGGTACCAGCGACGGCACCGTGCCCGGTTCGGGCGGGGTGGGCACGATCGCCCTGGCGCAGGGCGACGGCGGTTCCGGCATCGGCGACAGCGGCGGCGGTTCCGGCATCGGCAACAGCGGTGACGACAACGGGTCGGGCATCGGCGACAGCGGCGGCGGCTCGGGCATCGGCCAGAGCTGACCCGACCGCCCGCGCGGAACGGGCCCCCCCCCCCCCCCCGGGGGGGGGGGGGGGGGGGGGGGGGGGGGGGGGGGCCCCCGCCCCGCGGGGGGGGATAAAAAAAAGCAGCCCCCCCGCCCCCACACGGAGGGGTGTGGGGGGGGG
>NZ_JAIUKC010000193.1:0-9033 GCF_020177435.1 Saccharopolyspora sp. 7B
CTCCCGCGTCGTGGGGCCCGACGTGGACGCGTTCGCCCGGCGGCACTGGGGCCGCGAACCGCTGCTGCGGCGCGGCGCCGACCCGGACTCGTTCCGGGACGTGCTCGACCTCGACGGTGTCGACGAACTGCTCTCCCGCCGCGGGCTGCGCACCCCGTTCCTGCGCCTCGCCAAGCAGGGCGAGGTCGTCGACTCCGGATCGTTCACCGGGCCAGGCGGGGTGGGCGCCGAGATCGGCGACCAGGTGCGCGACGACCAGGTCGCCGCGCTGTTCGCCGAGGGGACCACCGTGGTGCTGCAGGCGCTGCACCGGACCTGGTCCGGCGTCATCGACCTCACCACCGACCTCGCCGCGGAACTCGGCCACCCGGTGCAGGCCAACGCGTACGTGACGCCGCCGTCCTCCCGCGGGTTCGCCGCCCACTACGACGTGCACGACGTGTTCGTGCTGCAGCTCGCCGGGCGCAAGCACTGGACGGTGCACGCGCCCGTGCACCCGGACCCGCTGCGCGACCAGCCGTGGAACGCCCACGCCTCGGCCGTCGCCGCACGCGCGCGCGACGAGGCTCCGGAGATCGACGCGGTGCTGGAGCCGGGCGACGCGATGTACCTGCCGCGCGGCTGGCTGCACGCCGCGACCGCGCTCGGCGACGTGTCGGCGCACCTGACGGTGGGCGTGCACGTGCTGACCAGGTTCGCGCTGGTGGAGGCGCTGACCGCGCTCTGCGCGCGGGACCCGGAGCTGCGGGCCTCGCTGCCGCTGGGCATCGACGTCGCCGACCCCGCGGAGCTCGCCCCGCACCTCGACGCGGTGCGCACGGCGCTCACCCGCGCGTTGCGGGACGTGCCCGCCGACGACGTCGCGCGCCGCGTCCGCGGCCGGGTCTGGTCCGGCGGACGTCCCGAACCGGTGCGGCCGGTCGCCACCGCCGAGTTCGCCGGCGGGCTGGCGGCCGGGGACGTCGTGCGGCGGCGCGCCGGGCTGCGCCACCGGGTCGTCGACGGCGCGGACGAGGTGGTGCTGGAGCTGCCGGACCGGCGGCTCGCGCTGCCCGCGGACACCGCGGACGCCGTGCGCGAACTGCTCACCGGCGGCACGTTCCGGGTGGGCGAGCTGCCCGGGCTGGACGAGGCCGATCAGGTGGTGCTGGTCCGCAGGCTGCTGCGGGAGGGCGTGCTCGTCCCCGCGGCCCTCCCGTGACCGGGCACCACTGGCCGCGCTGCTCCTTCGTCGCCGAGGCCGCGGGCGACCCGCTGGAGGGATCGGCGCCGCCCGCGCAGCGGTGGTTCCTCCTCGAACACCCCGGGCCGTGGGGGCGGGACGCGCTCACCGGGTCCGGGCTCGACCCGGCCGTCGTCACCGCGATCACCGGGTGGGCCGCCGACGCGGGCGCGCGCGTGCTGCTGGTGCGCCGGCCCGGGCGCAACGCGAGCGGAGCGGTCCGCCGCTGGTTCCGGGTGGACTCCCGGCCGGGACGCGAATCCGTCCGGGGCGGCGCGGTCGCCTCGGCCGCCGAACTGGTCGACGCGGTGGACGCACCCGGCGAACCCGTCGCGGGGCCGCTGAACCTGGTGTGCGCGCACGGCAGGCACGACACCTGCTGCGCGGTGCGCGGCCGGCCGGTGGCCGCGGCCCTCGCCGCGGCGGCGCCCGGCGGCACGTGGGAGTGCAGCCACCTCGGCGGCTGCCGGTTCGCGCCAGCGCTGGTGCTGCTGCCGCACGGCTACGCGCTCGGCGGCATCCCGGCGGTGGACGCGGTCGGGGCCGCGCGCGACTACGCCGCCGGGAACCTCGACGCCCGCTGGGTGCGCGGCCGCACCTCGCTGCCCCCGGCCGCGCAGGCCGCGCAGCACCACGCGCGGGCCGCCACCGGGGCGACCGGCGTGGACGAGCTGCGGCCCGTCGCCGTCGAACCCGACGGGGACGCCGGCTGGCGGGTGGAACTCGCCGATCCGGACGTCGCGGTGCGGCTGCGCGAGCGGTGGGTCGCCACCGGGAGACCGTTGACCTGCGCGGCCACCGCACCCGGCCGGATGCGCGTGTTCGACCTCCTCGACCTGCGCGGCTGACCGCCGGACTCCGCTTCCGGCCCGGTCCGCGGCCGGAGACCGGGCGGGTCAGCTCGGGCGCGCCGCGGGCAGTTCGGCGGTGATGCGGAGACCACCACCGGGCCGGGGCACCACGTCGAGGATCCCGTCGTGCGCGCGCACGACGCTGCGCACGATCGCCAGGCCGAGCCCGACGCCCGCGTGCTCGTCGTCGCGCACCCGCTCCGCACCGCGCTGGAACGGCTCGGTCAACGTCCCCACCACCTCCGGCGGGAGGACCGCGCCGGTGTTCTCGACCAGCAGCACCGCGACGTCCGGCCGCGCCTCGGTGCGCACCCGCACCGCACCCCCGCCGGGCAGGTTGTGCACGATCGCGTTCTGCACGAGGTTCGTCACCATCGGCAGCAGCAGCGCCGCCGAACCGGACGCCCACGCCGCGTCCCCGCCCGCGTCGAGCTCGACACCGCGCCGCTCGGCCAGCGGCAGCGACGTCTCGACCGCCTCGTCCACCAGCAGCGACAGGTCGACCGGTTCGCTGCTGAAGGAACCCCGGTCGGCGCGGGCGAGCAGCAGCAGGGCCTCCGTCAGCTCCACCGCCCTGGTGTTGACCTGCCGCAGCCGGGTGACGAGCGCGTCCACGTCCGGATCCGGGTCGTGGCTGGCCACGTCGAGCAGCGTCCGCGAGATCGCCAGCGGGGTGCGCAGCTCGTGCGAGGCGTTCGCGGCGAACCGCCGCTGCTCCGCGGTGTGCGCCTCCAGCTGCGCGAGCATGGCGTCGAAGACGTCGGCGAGGTCCCGGAACTCGTCCCGCCGACCAGGCAACCGGATCCGGTGCGAGAGCGAACCGTCCGCCGCCAGCCGCGCGGCCGCGCCGATCCGGTGCAGCGGCGCGAGCATTCGCCCGGCGAGGAACCAGCCGCCGACCAGGCCGAACATCAGCACCGCCAGCAGCACCAGCGCCGCCTTCGGGGCGAACGCGCGCACCAGGTCCCGGCGTCCCGGCACGAAACCGCCCGGCGTGTTCACCTGCTCCGGGACGTAGCGCAGCAGGAACACCCACACCACGGCGAGCAGCAGGGCGCTCGCGACGACGAGGAACCCGGCGTAGCTCACGGCCAGCTTGAACCGGGTGCTCATCCCGGGGCGCCTAGCCACGGTCGTTCACCGCGGCCTCGATCCGGTAGCCGACGCCGGGGACGGTCGTGATCAGCCACGGTTCGCCGAGCCGTTTGCGCAGCGCGGACACCGTGATGCGGACCGCGTTGGTGAACGGGTCGGCGTTCTCGTCCCAGGCCCGCGCCAGCAGCTCCTCCGCGCTGACCACGCCGCCCTCCGCGCCGACGAGGACCTCCAGCACCGCGAACTGCTTGCGGGTGAGCGCGACGTGCCTGCCGTCGCGGAACACCTCGCGCCGGAACGGGTCCAGCCGCAGCCCCGCGATCTCCCGCACCGGCGGCCGGGACCGCTCCCGCCTGCGGTCCAGCGCGCGCAGCCGCAGCACCAGCTCCCGCAGCGCGAACGGTTTCGTCAGGTAGTCGTCGGCGCCGAGTTCGAAGCCGGTCTCCTTGTCGTGCAACCGATCCGCGGCGGTGAGCATCAGGATGGGGAGCCCGCTGCCCGAGCCGACGATCCACCGCGCCACGTCGTCCCCGGACGGGCCGGGGACGTCCCGGTCGAGGACCGCGAGATCGTAGGAGTTGACCTGCAGCAGCTCCAGCGCGGTGTCGCCGTCCCCGGCCATGTCGGCGGCGATCGCCTCCAGCCGCAGGCCGTCCCGGATCGCCTCGGCCAGGTAGCGCTCGTCCTCGACGATCAGCACTCGCATGGGGGAATGCTAGTTCGGCGGACGTATCGCCGGCGTATGCGAAAACGAATACGCGGTGGCAACGGCGCGGGGTCTTCGCTGGTGGCATGACCACGACACCGCACCTCCGGAACCGGATCACCACCGCCTCCGCCGTCGCGCTGCTCGGCGCCCTCGGCGTCGCCGTGACGATCGCCGCTTCTCCCGCGCTGCGCGGCGAACCCACCGCCGAGGACGGCGCGATCCCCGACGACCGGGAGGTGTCGGTGTTCGACGACGCCGAACCCGCCGTCGCGAAGCTCGACGAGGACCTGCTGGAGGCGCTGCGGGCCGCCGCGACCGAGGCCGAGGACGAGGGACTGCGGTTCCGCGTCAACAGCGGCTGGCGATCACCGGGCCTCCAGGAACGGATGTTGCAGGACGCCGTCACCACCTACGGTTCCCGCGCCGAGGCCGCGCGCTGGGTCGCCACCGCCGAGACCTCCGCGCACGTGTCCGGCCAGGCCGTGGACATCGGTCCGTACGACGCCTCGGACTGGCTGGTCCGACACGGTGACGACCACGGGCTCTGCCAGATCTACGCCAACGAGCCGTGGCACTTCGAACTCCGCCCGCTGGCCATCACCGAGGGTTGTCCGCAGCCCTACACCGACCCCACCGAGGACCCGCGGATCCGCCCGTGACGGCCCGTCCCGGCCGGCGGGGCGGGCCGCCCCCGCTCGTAGCGGACCGCGCCGTAGTCCTCGCGCTCCGGTTCGTCGAAGCGCGCCGCCCGCCGCGCCAACGCCCGCATCCGCTCGCGCATCTCCACCGCCGGGAGCCGGTGGTGCGGGCCGTGCCCCGGCAGCTCGGCGAGGAACAGCGCCGTCCCCGGGCTGGGGAACGGGTGCGCGATCACGCCCGGGCCCGATCTCCACCGGCTCCGACCCGCGGATCACCCGGTCGGCCTCCGGGCCGCCACGCCAGATCACCCTCGTGGATCCACAACCGGACGTCGACGCGTCCGGCGCGAGTTGTCAAGGGCCCACCACCTGCTGGGAATGCTCTGGCCCCGGGCGCGGTTGAGCCCTCTTGGCCGGGAAGACCGGATCATCCAGCGGAAGCGAGGCAGTGGTGTCAGGTGAGTCGTCGAGCCAGGCGTCGGGCGGTCCCGGCAGTGGAACCCGGTTGCCCCGCGAGATCTGGATCCTGGTCGGCGGCAGCTTCATCGTCGCGATCGGCATGGGCATCGTCTCGCCCGCGCTGCCGGCCTTCGCGACCTCCTTCGACGTGGGCGTGACGGCGGCGTCGTTCATCGTCAGCGCGTTCGCGTTCATGCGCCTGGCCTTCGCCCCTGCCAGCGGGCGGCTCGTCGCCTGGTTCGGCGAGCGGCCGATCTACGTGTGGGGCATCAGCATCGTCGGCGTCAGCAGCGCGGCCTGCGCGTTCGCCACCTCGTACTGGCAGCTGCTGGTGTTCCGCGCGCTCGGCGGCATCGGCTCCACCATGTTCACCGTCTCGGTGGTGGCGCTGCTGGTGCGGCTCGCGCCGCCGCAGCAGCGCGGGCGCGCGTCCGGGCTGTGGGCGACGAGCTTCCTGCTGGGCAACATCTCCGGGCCGATCATCGGCAGCGTCATGGTGGGCTTCTCGCTGCGGATGCCGTTCCTGACCTACGGGGCGGCGCTGTTCCTCGCCGCGTTCATCGGCTGGCTGCTGCTGCGGAAGTCGACGCTGGCGGCGCCGGTGAGGGACGACGTCCCGGCGATGACGGTCCGGGAAGCGCTGCGCTCGCGCACCTACCGGGCGGCGATGCTGTCGAACTTCAGCATGGGCTGGGCGGTGTACGGGGTGCGGATCGCGCTGATCCCGCTGTTCGTCGTCGAAGCGCTGCGCTCCACGCAGGCGATGGGTGGCGTGGCGCTGTCGGTGTTCGCCGTCGGCAACGCCGCCGTGATCATGGTGTCCGGGCGGCTCTCCGACCTGCACGGCCGGAAACCGCTGGTGCTCGTCGGGCTGGCCGTGTCGGGGCTCGGCACCGCGGCGCTGGGCTTCAGCGGTTCGGTGCCGGTGTTCCTGGCGGTGTCGCTGGTCGCCGGGGTCGGCGCGGGGCTGCTGAACCCGGCGCAGAACGCGGCCGTCGCCGACCTCGTCGGCGCGAAGGGCAAGGGCGGGCCGGTGCTGGCCGCGTTCCAGATGAGCGCGGACGTCGGGTCGATCCTCGGCCCGCTGGTCACCGGGGTGCTCGCCGACCTCATCTCCTACCGGGCCGCGTTCGCGGTGACCGGGCTGACCGCGGTGCTGGCGCTGGCCGCCTGGTTCGCCGCGCCCGAGACGAGCGGCCGCCGCGGCACCATCGAACCCGTCCTGAGCACCGGCGAAGGCGACGCGCAAGTCCAGCGCGCCGAGAAGTAGGTCAGCGCCAGGCCCCGCGCGCGGTGAGGACGAGCCGCCGCGGACCACCCTGCTCCGGCACCAGGTCGATCAGGGCGGCCGCGACGGTGGCGAAGGTCAGCACCGGCCTGCCGGGGACCGCGGTCACCTCGTCCAGCGGGGCGAGCTCGCGGTCCTCGTCGGCCGGGCCGGACTTCAACGTCACCGGGTAGACCGCGGTCCAGTCCGCCGCGCACCGCGGCAGGTCCCGCTCGGCGGCGAGCTTGTCGTCGAACAGCCGCTTCGCGAGGGTGCGGGCGAACAGCCGCGGCACGAACGACTGCTTCCGGGCGGTGTCGCCGATGCCGAGCGAGGACAGCAGCACGAACCGCGGCACCGCGGCCGCTTCGATCGCGTCGAGGATCCGCGGCAGGCTGCGCCGCTGGAAATCGGTGCCGTGCCACAGGTATCCCGCTCCGACGCGGGCGCCGAGGCAGGAGACGACGGCGTCGTGCCCGGCGAAGGCCGCCGTCATCGCCGGGACGTCGTCGACCGCTCCCCCGACGACCGCCAGCCCGGGGCGCGGGGTGATTGCGTCGGGGTTCCGCGCGTACGCGGTCACCCCGTACCCGCGGTCGAGGGCGTGCTCGACGGCGGCGCCGCCGGTCCGCCCGGTCGCGCCGAGGACGACGATCTGCATGGCTCGCTCCGAACTCGTGGGGGCATCGCTCTCTCACCGAGCCATCATGCCCCGATGAGCGCCCCGACCGGACCGTTTCCGAGAACCGGGCCGGTCCGCGCACGGCCGGTCCTCCTGTCAGCTGCGGAGCCGACGAGCCACCGGCCACGCGCGCCACCGGCATCGCCGCGGATGCTCAGCGGCGGGACCGCGACCTCCGACGCGGAGACCGCCGCGGTCGCCGCCCGGCACGACGACGGCCGCCGCGGCCGGCGGTCGGTGCTGCGGGACCCGGCGGTGCTGCTGTGCCCGCTCGCCCGGCGCGCCGGGCAGGCGGGCCGCTCGCACGGTTGCCGCGAAATCCGGTGATCCGCGTGTTCGGGCCCGCACCTGCGGTATCTCAGGCGGGTTCCCTCCGCTTCCGCGGATCTCCAGCTCGCCCGTTCGGGCGATGTGGGGGCGACCGGACCCGTCCTAACGTGAAGCGCATGGAACCGCCTGCGCACGCTCGGCCGCGGATCCCGGAGCAGCGGGCGGCCCTGTCCCCGGGACAGCTGCTGATCACCGGGGACGTGGGCGGCGACCTGGTGCTCGACACCGCCGAGCTGGACGCGCGGGCCACCGTGCAGCGCCAGGTGCACTACCGCACCCGGCGCTGCGATCAGGTGCACCTGGTGCGCGGGGTCCCGCTGCACGAAGTGCTCGTCGAGGCGGCACCCCGGCTGGACGACCGGCACAAGATGGGGCTGCTCAACGTGGTGGTGCTCGCGACCTCCGAGGACGGGTTCCAGGTGGTGCTGTCGCTGGCCGAGGTCGACCCCGAGTTCGGGGCGTGCTCGGCGCTGCTGGCCACCCGCTACAACGGGCGGACGCTCGCCCGGCCGACGCTGGTGATGCCGTGCGACGGCCGCGCCAGCCGCTACGTGCGCCAGGTCTGCCGGTTGCGGCTGCTGAACATCGCCCCGGCCGAGGACCTGGTGACCGCGCCCTAGCCGCGCAGGTCGGTGAGGATCGCCTCGGCGACGAGTTCCAGTTCCCGCGCCTCCCGCGCCCCGGTGGGCGAACCGCAGGACCCGGCGCGCCCGCCCGCGCGCAGCAGCACGACCACGCCGTCGTCCCGCCCGGCCACGGCCGCCAGCGCCGCGTCCAGCTCGGCGCGGCAGGTGCAGTGCAGCCCGGCCGCGACCTCGCCGAGGGCGCACTCCCGGTGGACGTGCACCGGCGACGCGCCCCGCGGCGTGCCGCGCACCAGCGCCAAGTGCTCCCGACCGTCGCGGGCGCGGTAGCCGACGGCGCGGAACGTCCCGGCGGGCAGCGGCAACCGCGCTTCCGCGCCCCGCTCGACCAGGCCGTCCCGCCGCATCCGGTGCTCGGCGACCTCGTCGACGGACACCACCGCCAGCTCGTGCTCCAGCGCGAACAGCCGGGCTTCGGCCGCCCCCGCCAAGCGGGTCGGGTCGTCCAGGCCGACGAGCTCGCCGAACGCGACCGCGCGGTGCAGACCGGCGAGCGCGGCCAGGTCGGCGGCGGCCTCCGCGGGCCCCCGGTGGCCGAGCACGCCCCCGGCGTCCACCCGCAGCGGGACCACGTGGCCGGGCCGCGCCAGGTCGTCCGGCCCGGTGCGCGGATCGGCGAGCGCCGCGATGGTGCGCGCCCGGTCGGCCGCCGAGATCCCGGTGCCCACGCCGCGGACCGCGTCCACCGCCACCGAGGGAACCGCGCCGCCGGGACGCACCCCGGCCCGGGTCATCGGCGGCAGCCGCAGCGCGTCGGCGCGCCCGGCGTCGATCGCCGCGCGGAGCAGGCCGGAGGTGTGCCGGACCGCGAACGCGACCAGCGGCGGCGTGGCGTGTTCGGCGGCGAGCACGAGGTGCGCGGCGTCCTCCTGCCCGGTGTCGTCGAGCACCACGACGGCCCGCCCCGCGGCGAGCTCGCCGAGCGCGGTGGCCACCGGGTCGGCGGGCCGGGCCGGTGCCGCCGGGCCGGCGTCGGCGGTGGTGGTGGTCATGCTTCCTCCTCGCTGCGACCCGGTCCGTCCACATCGGACCGCGTACCGGAAGTGGGGGGGGGGGGGGGGGGGGGGGGGGGGCGGGCGGGGGGGGGGGGGGGGGGGGGGGGGGGGGGGGGGGGGGGGGGGGGCGCCGCCGCCGGG
>NZ_JAIUKC010000193.1:9040-17880 GCF_020177435.1 Saccharopolyspora sp. 7B
CGCGCGGGCCCCCCCCCCCCCCCCCCCGCCCCGCGCCCCCCCCCCCGGGCCCGGGGCCCCCCCCCCCCCCCCGCGGCGCGCGCCCCCCCCCCCCCCGGGCCCGGGTTCGCGCCCCGCGGGGCGTCAGGACTTCGACGTCGCCGGAACCTCGTCACCGCTGCGCCGCGCCGAACCCCGCACCCACAGGTACGGCAACCGGCGGGTGGCCAGGTACACGATCGCGGCCACCGCGGCGGCGACGTAGTTGCCGAGCGAACCCCACTCCGGGTGCGCCGCGGCGATCGGCCCGGTGTAGAGCGCCGAGTGCCAGAACGGCACCGACAGCAGCACCCCGGCCGCCCAGGCCACGAAGCCCCAGCCCACGACGCGGCTCCGGTCGTAGAGCTCGCCGATGCGGCTGCGGTCCGAACGCCCGCCCACGTAGTAGTCCAGCAGCAGCACCGTGGCGAACGGCGCGATGAAGTACGCGGTCAGGCTCAGGAAGACCTCGAACTTCGCCTCGATCCCCGTCTCGCCCCACAGGCTGATCAGGAAGCCGAGCACGCAGATCAGCGCCACGCCCTGCGGCCGGGTCAGCGGCACCCGCAGCGTCTGCAGCGAGATCGCCCCGCCGTAGACGTTGAGGAAGTTCTGCGACAGCGCCGAGA
Source organism: Saccharopolyspora sp. 7B (assembly GCF_020177435.1). Taxonomy (NCBI): domain Bacteria; kingdom Bacillati; phylum Actinomycetota; class Actinomycetes; order Pseudonocardiales; family Pseudonocardiaceae; genus Saccharopolyspora; species Saccharopolyspora sp. 7B. Next base: position 9,688 of record NZ_JAIUKC010000193.1, read on the forward strand.
GGATCACCGCGGCCAGCGCGGGCACCGCGAACGGCCCGGTGAGCTGGTGCAGCGCCGCGATCGAGTCGCTGGTGGTGGCGCTGTTGCCCAGCAGCGCGCCCACCACGCCCAGCCAGAACACGGTGATGAACGTGCCGAGCCCGGTGAACAGCGCGGTCAGCTTCCCGCTGCGCTTGGTGTCCGGCAGGTAGCGGGAGTAGTCGGAGGCGAACGGCGACCAGGCCACCAGGAACGCGAAGAAGGCGCCGGCGAAGGTGATCCACCCGCCCCAGCCGCCGATGTAGCCGTCGGCGGTGGCGTCGGCGTGGAACGTGCCGGCGCCGCGCGCCAGCGCGACCACGGTGATGAGCAGGAACAGGGCGAGCAGCACGAACGCCAGGATCCGCTCCAGGTAGTGGATCATGTTGTATCCGTAGATCGCCACCACCAGCTGCACCAGCGTCAGCAGCAGCGACCCCACCCAGAACGGCACCGGCAGCAGCTCGGCGATGGCCTTGCCACCGAGGATCACCGTCACCGATGCCCAGCCGACCCCGGCGAAGACGTTGATGTAGGCGACCGGGATGAAGTTGCCGAGGAACCCGAGCGGGCCGCGGGCCTGGATCTGCTGCGGCACGCCGAGCCGCACGCCCATCCGGGACATGGTCGCCATCAGCAGCGACCCGGCGAGGGCACCGGCGGCGACCGCGGTGACGGCGGCGGTGAAGCTGAGCCCGAGGGCGATGGCGTTGAACCCGAGCATCATGATCGGGAAGTTGAGGTTCGCCGCGAACCAGACGAAGAACTGGGAACTCGGCTTGCCGTGGCGTTCGGAATCGGGGATGTGGTCGACGCCGAACGGCTCGACCGTCGTCACCGATTCGCCGTACGCGGGCTGCGGAGTCGGCGCTGACTCGTGCGTCATGGTCTCTCCAGTGCTGAGAGCCGGAACGGCTCGGCGTGCGAGGCGGGACCGGGGTCGGCCTCGCAGGCGGGGATCGGGTTCAGGGGCTGAGCGGGGTCATGTCGGCGGGCGCGAAGAACTTCCCGGCCCGGTACACCAGCGGATCGACGTCGCGGTGCTCGGCCTGCACGATGCGGCCGACGAACACGGTGTGGGTGGCGGCGCGCAGCCGTTCCCCGATCTCCACTTCGACGGCGGCCGCCGAGCCGGTCAGCAGCGGCGAACCGTGCGGGCCGGGCGACCAGTCGACCTCGGCGAACTTGTCGGTGTTCTTGGAGGCGAAGACTCCCGCGACGGGCAGCTGGTCGGCGGCGAGGATGTTGATGCCGAGGTGGCTCGCGCGCACCAGCGCCGGGTAGGTGCTGGAGGTGGTCTGCACGCAGACCATCACCATCGGCGGTTCCAGCGAGACGCTGCAGAACGCGTTCACGGCGAGCCCGCGCGGCACTTCGCCGTCCATCGCGGTCACCACGGTGACGCCGGTGACGAAGCGGCGGTGCACCTCGCGCACCGCGGCGGGGTCGACGGCCTGCTCGGTCCGCGTGCTCATCGGTTTCCCTCCCCGATCGAGATGATGCCCAGCGCCCGCAGCAGCTGGCGCGGGTCCCAGGTGACCCATTCCGCGGTCACCCGGTCGCCGTCGAAGGTGGCGAAGGTGACGCCGACGACCTCGACGGCGCGGCCGGTGGGCGGCACGTCCAGGAAGGTCTCGGTGTGAGTGCCGCGGCTGCGCCAGCGGATCACCACCCGGTCGCCCTCCTCCACCAGTTCCTCCACCTCGGTGGTGAGGTCGGGGAACGCCTCCCTGGTGGTCAGGATGGATTCCTTGAAGCCTGCGCGGTCCTGCACCGCGCCGTCGGACGCCGAGGTCCGCGCGTAGCCCGGGGCCAGCAGCTCGTCGAGCGCGTCGACGTCCCCGCGGTCCCAGCACGCGGTCCACGCTGCGCGGATCCGCTGCTTGCGCGGCGAGTCCTGTCCTGCGGCCATGTGTCACTCCTTCGATGCCCGTCCAGGGTCAGCACAGGCCCTGGTTCCTGTTCGGCGCGCGCCCGCCGGGGATGCCCAGGCGGCTGCGCACGTCGTTGCGCACGCGCTCCACGACTCGGGTGAACGTTCCCTCGCCGAACCTTCCGTCGGTGTACAAGCGCATCCAGCCGGCGCCGTCGAGGTACCCGGCCTCCAGCGCCGCGCACCTGCCGTCCAGCTCGGCGCGGGTCCGGTCGCCCGCGGTGTCGAGCAGCACGAGGTGGTAGCCCGGCCCGGTCCGCCCGGTCCAGGCCGCGATCCCGGTGTCGCGGTCCTTGAACCGCTCGGCGCGGGCCTTGATGTCGACCGATTCGGCCAGCGCACCCGCTTCCGCGGGCAGCCAGCCGGGGTCGGTGCCGGTGGCGGCCGGGTGGGCGAGGACCTGGAGGCAGACCTCCGGTTCGTCCCGGCGGCCGCACCAGGTCAGCGCGATCCGGTGCACGTGGGCCTGGCCGGGAACGAGTCGCCGCCGCACCGGCCGGTGGCCGGTGAGCAGTTCCAGTTCCGCGGCCAGCACGTCCACCGCCCTGGCCAGGTCACCGGTTCCGGGTTCCGCCGCATCGACCAACGCTTCGTCCCCCGTCCGGATCGAGTGCCCGTCCGACCGAGCCTGCTTGTATGTCAGCGGGACGCTACGAGTGGACCAGGTCACTGTCAAGAATCCACCTGGGATCCACTGGCCAGATCATCGATCACCAGGCGGTACCGCGAAAAAATCACGGGTTCCCATTGACCTGCCCAGCACGGTCTGGCTAGCGTGCCTGCCATGCAAGAGACCGGAACACGGGCCGCTAGTATGCAAGCCCGGGGCGCTCGGGCCCGAGTGCTGGACGGTTTGCGCGAGGCGATCATCCGCGGCGAGCACCAGCCCGGTGCGCTGCTGTCGGAGGGCACCCTCGCCGAGACCTACGGCACGAGCCGGACTCCCATCAGGGAAGCCCTCCAGCAGCTCCAGACCGAAGGTCTGGTCGAGGTCGTCCCCCGGGTCGGCAGCTTCGTGCGCGAACCGTCCCGGCGCGAGCTCGGCGAGCTGTTCCAGCTGAAGGCGGTACTGGAGGGGCTCGGCGTGCAGCTGCTGGCGCAGCGGGGCCGCGTCGCGGAGGTCGATCTGCTGCGCGACAACCTCGCCGAGTCCGAACGCGCCGTCGCCGACGGCGACGTGGAGCGCTACGCCCAGCTGGTGCACGACTTCCACGGCCTGGTCATCCAGGGCGCGGACAACAGCAGGCTCGCCGAGCACTACCAGATGCTGATGAACCAGCTCGCCTACCACCGGGTCGTGATGAACACGTTGCGCCACCCGGGGCGGCTGGGCGCCTCGCTGCACGAGCACCACGAGGTGTTCAAGCGGATCGTGGACAAGGACGCGTTCGGCGCCGAGCAGGCCATGCGCGACCACGTCCGGTGCAGCGAGCGCGAGGCCATGACCCACCGGGAGCAGCCCGCCCCGGAGTGATCCGGCTTCGGCCCCGGCAAGAGAAGACCGGCCACCGCGGGGAGCTCTCCCGGCGGTGGTCCCCCGAGCACGCCCGCCCGGCGGCGCGATCCCCGCGCCCGTCCGGTCTCCGCGGCACCCGCGCACCGTCCGGTGCGGATCCCTCTCCTCGACGTGGAGGCAGACATGCGTTTCTCCATCTTCCACAACCTCGGCGCACCCGGGCGGTTCGGCGAGTACGACCAGGTCATGAACGAGACCCGGGAGTTCGCGCGGTACGCGGACCAGGCCGGGTTCTGGTCCATCTGGTACACCGAGCACCACTTCGGCCACGAGGGCTACGAGCTGATCGCGAACCCGGTGCTGATGGGCGCGGACATCGCCGCCCGCACCGAGAACATCCGCATCGGGCAGGCCGCGAACATCGCCACGTTCTGGCACCCGCTGCGGCTGGCCGAGGACATCGCGCAGCTCGACCAGCTCTCCGGCGGCCGCGTCGAGGTCGGCCTGGGCCGCGGGCTCTACGGGCGGGAGGCGCTGAACCTCAACACGCTCGCCGACCCGCGCGACCAGGAGCAGAACCGGGCGCTGTTCGACGAGACCGTGGAGATCCTGCAGAAGGCGTGGTCGAACGAGTTCTTCTCGCACGACGGGCGCTTCTACACCTTCCCGGCCCCCGGCGTGCGCTGGGAGCACCCGCTCTCGCCCGCCACCCCGGAGTTCACCGAGGACGGCGTGATCACCAAGCTCGCCGTCACCCCGCGCCCCTACCAGCGCCCGCACCCGCCGCTGTGGCAGGTGATCGACAGCCCGCGGTCCATCCAGACCGCCGCCCAGCAGGGCGTGCAGGGGCTGTTCTGGCTGCCGCCGATCTCGGCGCTCAAGGACCGCTTCCAGCTGTACAAGGACTCCGCGCAGGCGGCGGGCCGGGACCTGGCGCTGGGCGAGGGCATCGGCCTGGTCCGCGACGTGTTCGTCGCCGACACCATGGAGCAGGCCCGCGCCCAGTTCGAGGAGGCGCTGCTGACCTCCTACAAGTGGATCACCCACTGGCGCGGGCTGGGCAACCTGATGGAGGCCGGTGAGGAGCTCACCGACGCCCACGAGCTGTCCTTCGAGTTCCTGGAGCAGCGCAACCTGCTCGTCGGCACCCCGGAGCACGTGGCGGGCAAGATCGAGGAGCTGCAGGAGGAGCTGAACCTGGAGCACCTGCTGCTGTGGACCACGCACCCCGGCCTGCGCCACGAGCACGCGATGCGCAGCCTCGAACTGTTCACCGAGAAGGTCATGCCGCGCTTCCAGGGCTCCGGCTCGTGAGCGGGCCGCGCAAGGTCGTCACCACGACGGAGACCGTGCTGCGCGAGCTGGGCTCCCCGGTGGAGTCCACCGCGCACCGCGCCGCCGCGGCCGCGGTGATCCCGAACCCGTGGGCGGGCCGCGGCCACGTCGCGGACCTCTCCGCGGAGGTGGAGCGGATCGCGCCCGGCCTCGCCCGCACCCTGCACGACGAGCTCACCGCGGCGCTGACCACGGCGAACGGCGGCGAGGCCGAGATCACCGCGTTCGGCAAGGCCGCCATCGTCGGCCTGGACGGCGAGATCGAGCACGGCGCGGCGCTGATCCACACCCCGTACTTCGGCAACGTGCTGCGGGAACTGGCGGGCGGCACCGCGGTCATCGTGTTCTCCGACGAGCGCGGGCCCGCCGGGACCACGCTGACCGTGCCGATCTGGCACAAGACCGACGCGGCCACCCGCTCGCACTACCAGACCATCCCGGTGCGCATCCCGGACGCGCCCGCCGACGACGAGATCGTCGTCATCGCGGCCGCGTCGACCGGACCGCGCCCCAACGCCCGCATCGGCGACCGCAAGACGGATCCGGTGGTGCGGCTGGCAGACCTGGAGGACCGATGAACATCCGCAAGATCGTGAGCTACACCGAGGACGTGCTCACCGAAGGCGGCCGCCCGGTGGACCCGCGGGCGCGCACCGCGGTGGTGCTGGCGGTGCTGCAGAACCCGTGGGCCGGCGAGGGGTTCGTGGCGGACCTCGCGCCCGGCATCGAGGAGTTCGCGTCCCCGCTGGGCGCCCTGCTCGCACCCCGCGTGGTGGAGGCGCTGGGCGAGCCGATCGAGGCCTACGGCAAGGCCGCGATCGTCGGGCTGGACGGCGAGGTCGAGCACGGGTCGGCGCTGATCCACACCTTGAAGTTCGGCGACCACTTCCGGCAGGCCGCGAGCGCCACCACGCTGCTGCCCGCGGTGGAGAAGCGCGCGGCGGCCGGCACCACCTTCGACATCCCGCTCAAGCACATCACCGACGCGACGATCCGCTCGCACCACCAGAGCATCGAGGTGCGGCTGGCCGACGCACCGCGCGCCGACGAGATCGTGGTCGGCCTGGCCGCGGCGGCGCAGGGCCGCCCGCAGGCGCGGCTCGCCCCGCTGTCGAGCGAGCGATGACCGACCAGCTGGTCCTGCTGCACGGCGTCGGCCTGGACCACCGCATGTGGGACCGGTGCGCGCCGGAGCTGGCCCGGGACAACCCGGTGCTGGCCCCGGACCTGCCGGGCCACGGCGCGGGCGGGGCCGTCGAGCCGGACGCGGAGCTCGACGACCTCGCCGCGGCGGTGGCGCGGCGGCTGAGCGGTCCCGCCCACCTGGTCGGGTTCTCGCTCGGCGCGCTGGTGGCGCAGTGCCTCGCGGTGCGCCACCCGGAGCTGGTGCGGTCGCTGGTGCTGGTGAGCTCGGTGGCCGCCCGCAGCCCGGAGCAGTCGGCCGCGGTCGGCGACCGGCTGCGCGGCGTGGCGCAGGACTTCGCCGGGACCGCGGAGGCCGCCGTGCAGCGGTGGATGAGCCCGGACTGGCAGGCGCGCGAACCGGAACTGGCCGACCGGCTGCGCACCACCCTGCTGGGCAACGACCTCGACGACTACCTGGCCTGCTACCGGATCTTCGCGACGGCGGACCGCGAACTGGCCCCGCTGCTGCCGGGGATCACGGCACCGACGCTGGCGATCACCGGTGCCGAGGACCCCGGTTCGACGCCCGCGATGACCGAGCACTTGGCCGCGACCATCCCGGAGGCGCACGCCGTCGTCGTCCCCGGCGCCCGGCACCTGCTGCCGCTGGAACGGCCGGACCGACTGGTCGCCGAGATCCGCACGCACCTCACCCGCACGACCGTGGAGCGTTGAGATGAGCACCGAACTCCCCCGCTACGAGCACTACATCGCAGGCGAGTGGGTCGCCCCGGCCGAAGGCGGCTACTTCGCCAGCACCAACCCGACCACCGCGCAGCCCTGGTACGAGGCGGCGCGCGGCACCGAGGCGGACGTGGACCGCGCGGTGCGCGCCGCGCGGGCGGCGTTCGAGGCGCCGTCCTGGCGCGACCTGTCCCAGACCGCGCGCGGGCGGTTGCTGCGCAGGCTCGGCGACCTCATCACCGAGAACGCCGAGGACCTGGCCCGCACCGAGACCCTGGACAACGGCAAGCTGCTGCGCGAGATGCGGTCCCAGCTGGCCGGGATCCCAGAGTACTTCTACTACTACGCCGGCTACGCCGACAAGATCCACGGCGAGGTCATCCCCGCGAACAGCACCAAGCTGCTCAACTACACCCAGCGCGAGCCGGTGGGCGTGGTCGGGGCGATCACCCCGTGGAACTCGCCGCTGATGCTGACCACCGCGAAGATCGCGCCGGCGCTGGCCGCGGGCAACACCGTGGTGATCAAGCCGTCCGAGCACACCTCGGCGTCGGTGCTGAAGCTGGTGCCGCTGTTCGAGCAGGCCGGTTTCCCGCCGGGCGTGGTCAACGTGGTCACCGGATTCGGCGCGGACGCCGGGAACGCGCTGGTGGAGCACCCGCAGGTCGCGAAGCTCAGCTTCACCGGCAGCACCGCGACCGGTTCGCGGATCTCCGCCGCCTGCGGTTCCCGGTTCGTGCCGGTGACGCTGGAGCTGGGCGGCAAGTCGCCGAACATCGTCTTCGACGACGCCGACACCGACAGCGCCGCGATGGGCATCGTCGCCGGGATCTTCGCCGCCGCCGGGCAGACCTGCATCGCGGGCAGCCGGGTCTTCCTGCAGCGCGGCGTCTACGACGAGGTGCTGGAGAAGGTCGCGGCCCGCGCCGCCACCATCAAGATCGGCGACCCGCTGGAGCCGGAGACCGAGCTCGGCCCGGTCGCGTTCGGCGACCAGCGGGACAAGATCGAGGAGTACGTGCGGATCGGCCGCGAGGAGGGCGGCCGGGTGCTGACCGGCGGCGAGCGGCCGGACGTGGGCCTGGACGGCTACTTCTACTCCCCCACCGTGTTCGTGGACACCGACAACGGGATGCGGGTCTGCCAGGAGGAGATCTTCGGCCCGGTGCTCACGGTGATGCCGTTCGACACCGAGGACGAGGTGGTGGCGCTGGCCAACGACACCACCTACGGGCTGGCCGCCGGGGTGTGGACGCGGGACCTGGCGCGGGCGCACCGGCTCGCCTCGGTGCTGGAGGCCGGGACGGTGTGGGTGAACACCTACCGCGCGATGTCGCCGATGTCGCCGCGCTCCGGGTTCAAGCAGAGCGGGGTCGGCATCGAGCACGGCACCGAGGTGCTGCGCGAGTACACCAGGCTCAAGAGCGTCTGGATCAACACCGACGAGAGCCCGGCGCGGGACCCGTTCGTGCTGGGTTCCTGACGGTTCCGCCGGGGGGGCCCCCCCCGGGGCGGGGGGGGCGGCGGGGCGGGGGGGGCCCCGCCCCCCCCCCCCCCCCGCGGGGGGGGGGGGGGGGGCGGG
>NZ_JAIUKC010000194.1:0-17811 GCF_020177435.1 Saccharopolyspora sp. 7B
CCGCCGAGGCGGACGCCGAACCCCACCCCATCCCCCGCCAGGAGACGGCGGCCGACCGCGCCGACGAGCCCGTCCCGGACCAGCCCGCGCACGGTGGCGAACTCGGCGTCACCGTCTCGACGCTGCCGACGGCGCTGTTCGCCGAGCAGTACGAGGCGAAGTTCCGCCGCACCCGCGACCGCATCGACCGGCTCCGCACCCAGCTCCACGACCACAACTGACCCGACGAGCAGCGGGGGGGGGGGGGGGGGGGGGGGGGGGGGGGGGGGGGGGGGGGGGCGGGGGGGGGGCGCCCCCCGGGGGGGCCCCCCCCGCCGGGGCGCGCCCCCCCGCCCCCCCCCCCCCCCGCCCCCCCCCCCCCGCTTCTTCGTGCGCGCCACTCCGGGAGACTGCCGACCGGAGCAGGACCCTGCGGCCGAACGCGCCCCCGCGCGGCCGCCCCGGATGCCTCCGAGCGGGACCCACCGCGCCGGGTTGTTAGGTTCGGCGCCTACCGCGCCCAGCCGCGAACCCGAACGGTGGAGAACCCAGTGTCGAGTCCCGCAACGCACCCCACGCTGTACCTGGTCGCCACGACCGGGAACCCGAACTACGGCGACGAGCTGATCGCCGCGACCTGGCTGAAGTACCTGGCCAGAGTCGCCCCCGACAGCGAGGTGTGGCTCGACTGCCCCAACCCCGGCCCCAGCGAGGTGCTGCTCGGCCACCTGCACCCGCACGTCCGGTTCACCGACACGCTGTGGCGGCTGTGCTGGTCGGCGCCCTCCGACGAGCCGTGGGAGGTGGCGTCGTTCGTGCAGCACGCCATGATCAACCCAGGGTTGGCGCCGCACTGGCTGGCCGGGATCGAGCTCGCCGCGCGCGCCGACCTGGTGCACATCATCGGCGGCGGGTTCATCAACTCGATCTGGCCGCGGCACTACGGGCTGCTGGCGGGCGCGGTCGCCGCGGTGCGCCGCTCCGGCGGGCGGGCCGTGATGACCGGGCAGGGCCTGTGGCCGACGCCGGAGGAGGCGCGCCCGCTGGTGCGCAACCTCGCCTCGCAGTTCGAGCTGATCGACGTGCGCGACGAGCCGTCGGCCGAGCTGCTCGACTCCGCGGGCCAGCTCACCGCCACCGGCGACGACATGTTCTTCGGCATCGCCCCGGAGCTGTACCGCACCGACGACCTGCGGGACGTGATGATCTGCCTGCAGTCGGACCTGCTGGACGTCACGGTGCCCGCGCTGGCCGGGTTCCTGCTCGACACGCTGCGCGCCTGGGACGTGCGGCCCGAGCAGGTCGGCGTCATCGAAGGCATCCCGCGGGTGGACCGCGAGGTGTTCGCCCTCGTCGAGCACGACCTGCCCGGCGCCCGCTTCTACCCGTTCTCCGAGATCATGGACCACGGGCTGCCCGCCGCCGCCGGCCAGCGCTGGCTGTCGACCCGGTTCCACATGCACCTGATGGCCGCGGCCGCCGGGGCGCACGGCGTCGCCGTGTCGATCAACTCCGGGTACTACACGAACAAGCACCGGTCGCTGATCCAGCGCGGCTCCGGCTGGGGCCTCAGCGAGGGCCTCCAGGTGCCGCCGCAGCCGCGGGAAGGCGGCTACGAGCGGTCGACGCTGGACGCGCTGCAGGAGGCCAAGTCGAAGCTCGCCTGGTCCATCTACGGGGACTGAGCCGCCGGGCCGGGCGGCGGCGCGCTCAGGCCGCCGCCTGCCCGGTCTCGCAGGTGCCCTCGGCTCGGGGCCGCAGCACGTGGATGTCCGCGGACGATTTTTCAGGCTCCGTTTCCGCCTGGGCGGACTCGGCGTCCGCCCGGCGGTCGGCGATGTAGAAGGGGGCTGCGGCCAGCACCGGCACCAGCATCCCCGCCAGCATGATCAGAATTGAAGTCCCCGTACTCAAGGCCACCGAACCCCGCGCGGTGGGAGGCGGACCTCCCACGACCGAACACGCCGAACGAACGTGTCGTGAGCCTCATCGTCGTGGCTGAGGGTGTTCGTTAACACCGCTCGAAAGTGCTCCTGATCACGCTTCCCGCGAGCGCCCGCACCGCGGCTGACCACCCGCGTCACCGCCCCCGCCGCGCCGCAGGGCACGTCGCGGAGGGTGATCGGGTCCGGGTATTCGCCGCAGCGCGGAAACCGTGCCGCCGCAACGACTTCTCACGCCGGGAGCCACTGCGCCGTCGGCCACCGCTCCAGGCGCCACGCGCCGTCCCAGAACATCCACTCGTACTCGGTGGCACGCGCGAACGCGGCCAGCATCCGCTCCCGCACCGGCTCGTCGGCGGCCGCGGCCGCCCGGTCGGTGAGCTCGCGGGCCGCCAGCACCGCTTCGGCGAACTCCTCGTCGGCGTAGGTCTCGATCCACCGCCGGTACGGGTGCGCCGACACGTCGCCGACGGCGGCGAGGATCTCACTGCCCACGTGCTGGTACACCCAGAAGCACGGCAGCACCGCCGCCAGCAGCACCGGGTAGGGGTCGACCAGCGCGCTCGCCCGCAGGAACGAGGTGTAGGCGGTGCACGACGGCGAGGTCGCCACCCCCGCCAGGTCGTCCGCGGAGAGCCCGAACTCCTCGACGTAGCCCGCGTGCAACCGGCGCTCCTCCACCAGCGCGCCCCGCGCGGCCCCCGCGAGGAACGCCGCGTCCGCCGGATCCTCGGACCGGGTCGCGGCCGCCGACAGCGCCTGCGCGAACGCGATCAGGTAGCGGGCGTCCTGCACGATGTAGAACGCGAACCGCTCCCGGTCGAGGGTGCCGTCGGTGAGCGCCGCGTTGAACGGGTGCGCCACCACGGCCCGCTGCAGCTCGGCGGTGCGTTCCCAGGCGCGGGCGCAGAAACCGCCCGCGGGCGGATCGGGCAACCTGCTCATGACCTTCGTCCCTCCGATCTCACCACCAGCGGTGGAAGTGATGCACGGGCCCGTGCCCGCGGCCCACGTCGAGGCGCTCCGCGGCCCGCAGCGCCCCGGTCAGGTAGTCCTTGCCATCCCGCACGGCGGTCGCCCAGTCGGGCCTGCGGGGACGCAGCGCCGCGATCGCCGCGGACAGCGTGCAGCCGGTGCCGTGGTCGTTCGCGGTGTCGATCCGCTCGCTGCGCAGCCACCGCACCTCGCCGTCGCCGCGGAACAGGTCGGCGCTGGCGGGTTCCGCGCGCAGGTGCCCGCCCTTGAGCAGCACCTGCTTCGCGCCCAGGTCGGCGAGCCGCTGCGCCTGCGCGGCCATCTCGGCCGAGCCGGTGATCTCCGGCTCGCCCAGCAGGTCCGCCGCTTCCGGCAGGTTCGGGGTGATCAGGTCGACGCGCGGCAGCAGCTCGTCGCGCAGCACCGCGACCGCTTCGTCGGCGAGCAGCCGGTGGCCGCTCTTCGCGACCATCACCGGGTCCAGCACCACGTGCGGCGGGGCGTAGCGGTCCAGCACGGCGACGACCGCGCGGATCACCTCGGCGTTCGCCAGCATCCCGATCTTCACCGCGTCCACCCGGACGTCGTCGAGCAGCGTCGTGAGCTGGGCGGTGACGAACTCCGGCGGCACCTCGCGGACCTCGGCGACACCGGTGGTGGTCTGCGCGACCAGCGCGGTCACCGCGGACATGCCGTAGGCGCCGTTCGCGGAGAAGGCCTTCAGGTCCGCTTGGATGCCGGCTCCGCCGCTGGGATCGGTCCCCGCGATCGAGAGCACGTTCGGGACCCGGTCGGATCCGGGCAGGGCAGCACGAGTGGTCACGTCGGTGACGTCCCTCCGCTAGCACGAACTAGGTCAGGTTCGACGGGTCTGCTCTCAGCCCGGCCGTCCGGGCACCCCGCGTCACTGGCCCCAACCTAGCAACGGGCGTCAAGCCGCGGACTCACTCGACGAGGCCGATGATCGCGCCCGCGGTGAACCGCTCCCCCGCCCTGCCCTGCCGCCACAGCGTTCCGCTCGCCGGGGCACGCACCGTGCGCGGGGCGCCGTCGGTCACCACCTCGGCCACCGGGGCTCCGCTGCGCACCCGGGCGCCGTCGGGTACCAGCCAGCGGGCGAGGGAACCGGGCTCCCGCGGATCGTCGTGCGGACGCGGGAAGTGCAGGTCCGTCACGGGGTGCGCCTCCGGGTTCCGCTCGCTCGACGCGCCCAGCATGGGCGGTGATCCTTCTCACCACAAGCGGGTTCCGCGCCCGGCGCCCTGGTTCGGGCGGCCCAGCACCGGGTCAGCGGCGAGTCGAGACCGCTCCGCCGAACAGCCGCTCTCACACGATCGGAGCAGCGCAACCGCCGGTCACTCCCGCCACGCGAATGCAACGTGCGCGCTGATCGTTCCGTCTAGAGTTCGAGATCCGGCCAGTGGACCGAAGCCGGACGAACTGCGCGCCCGCGGGTCGTCCTGACAGGTATGGGGGTGGGACGGCAATGTTCCCCGATCAAGAGCACGTGTGGTGGATCGTCGGAGCGGGCAAGCGGGTCCGGCACGCGATCACGGTGCGCCCGGGCGCCAGACCGGCCGGTGATCCGGTGCAGACCCTGTGCGATGCGACGATCAAGCTCCCGCACGAGACGTGGCCCGCCACCAAGGAACCGTCGAGCCGCCGCATCACGGAGCGTTGCGCGGAGTGCGAGCAGGCGGTCGACGAACAGCTCGCGCGTGACGGCGATCTCGTGGTCACCACCTGGGACGCCTAGGGCGAGGGAAGTCACACCGCTCAGGGCTGATCGCCTAGTGAGGCGACCCTGCGTGGCGGATTAAAGTTGACGCAATGGACACCACTGCCGACGCCCCCCAGACCGCCCGTTCCCGCCGCTCCGCCCGGCCGGATCCGGCGGAGGTATGGGCTCCGCTGGCCGGTCTCGCCGACGCCGCAGCGCAGGGCGGGACGTCCGGAGCCGTCGCCATCACCCGCGGGTTCGACCGCAACAGCAGGCTGCGCGCCAAGGCGCTGCGCGACCTGCTGGAGGAGCGCGGGGTGGCGGCCATCGAGATCACCCCGGCCGTGGGCAGCGAGCGGCTGCTCGCGGACAGCGAGATCACGTCGGTGGTGAACCTGATCGGCGCCGGTTCCTGGCAGCCGTACCGGCTGGCCGCGAAGCTGCGCGCCCCGCTGCTGGCGGTGCGCGGCGACGAGGAGGCCGGGCAGGACTCGCGGGACGTCATCGGCGTCACCGCCGCCGAGGACCGGCGCGACGTCGCCCTCTCGCACGTGGCGGTGCGCCCGGAGACCGAGGGCCAGGGCAGCCTGATCGTCACCGCCGACGGCGAGCCGATCTCGGTGCCCGGCGGTTCCGCGGTGGTCACCCTGCGGGAGCAGCGGCTGGAGGTCCGGCTCGCGGGCCCGGACTTCGCCGAGCAGACCTTCGCCGCCACCGAAGTGCGGGTGGAGACGGCTGACGCGCCGCACCGCCTGGTGCGCGACGAGCTGCCCATCGCCGACTTCGAGGGCGCGCTGACGTTCACCGCCGAGCCGGGCGCGCTGACGGTCCGCCCGGTCTGACCTGCCGCTTCCTCGCGCGGCCCCGGCGTCCGGGGCCGCGGGGAAGCGATGTCACAGCACCCGGTTCAGCAGCGCGACCAACGCCGCCAGCACCACGCCGACCAGCGCCAGCGCGAGCGGGGCGAGCGTGCCGGGGAACAGCGCGTTGGCGATCGTCCAGCCGAGCACGAACAGCGCCACCAGGCCCAGCAGCCCGATCATCGCGGTCATCAGCGGCCGGTGCCGCGGCAGCGCCCGCAGGTTCCCGCGGGCGACCGGCGTCATCCGCTGGAACGTGATCCACACCGGTAGCGCCACGAGCGCCACGACGAGCACGCCGAACAGCGAGTCGGCCCGGCTCGGCTCGTGCCCGAGGCCGAGCAGCAGGCCCAGCACGCCGACCGCGAGGACCAGCAGCACGCGGTGCAGGGTGCGCCACAGCATCCCGTCGTATCCAGCCATGATCGCAGTCTCCCAGCAGCGCTCACCCGGTGGTGGAACCCCGCGGGCACGAGCCGGTGGAATTCCAAGATTAATCAGGCGAACACCCGTCACGTCCGTGATCCTGAGTCGTCTTACCAGTGGAGGACGCACCGGACGAGCGTTCCCCCAGGGAGGGAGGCCACGTGGCTGACGACGAGAAGTGGCAGGTGAGCTGCCGCGATGTGGCGGGCAGGCGGCGGAACATGGCGGTGTACGTGAACCAGGGCAACGTCGTGGTCGTCGCTCCGCCCGGGGAGACGGCGGTGCTGGCACCATTGGAGGCGGGTCGCCTGCGGGCCGCGATCCGGGAGGCCGTGGTGGCCGCGGCGGCACCGGAACACACCATTTCGGACCGGTGAACCCTTCCCCCGCGTCGCCCCCCGAGGCATTATCTACCGATGAGTAGCTAAATCGGAGGAGACGCGTGGCGATGTGGCGACGGCCGGCGGGACGGACACGAGGCGAAGCGGCGAAGGCGGCCGTCCAGGCCGGGGCGGACCGGCTGGCCCCGACGCTGCAGACGCTGTGGCTGCTGATCAGGCAGGGCGTCGTCCGCCCGATGCGCCCGGACAAGCTGCTGCGCATCGTCTTCGCCTGGCGGCGCTGGGGCGTCACCCCCGCGCTCGGCTACGCCGTCGCCGCGATCCGGCATCCCGACCGGCCCGCCGTGATCGACGAGCGCGGCGCGCTGAGCTTCCTCGAACTGGAGCAGCGCACCACCCGCCTCGCCCGCGGGCTGCGCGCCCGCGGCATCCGGGACACCAGCCGGGTCGCGGTGCTGTGCCGCAACCACCACGGGCTCGTCGAGACCATCGTGGCCTGCGGCAAGATCGGCTCCGACGTGGTGCTGCTCAACACCGGCCTGCGCCCGCACCAGATGCGCACCGTGCTCGACGAGCAGCGGGCCGACCTGCTGATCGCCGACGTCGAATTCGTCGAGGCGCTGCCCGACCTGGAACTGGACGTGGTGCTCGCCTGGACCGAGGGCACCACTCGCAAGGCCACCCTGGAGCACCTCATCGGCAGCTCCGCCACCGGCACCCTCCCGCGCCGTCCCCGGCACGCGCGGGTCATCGTGCTCACCTCCGGCACCACCGGCACGCCGAAGGGCGCCCGCAGGCCCGCGCCGCCCGGGGTCGGGCCCGCCGCCACGATCATGTCGCGGATGCCGCTGCGCGCCGGTGAGCGGATCATGCTGGCGGCGCCGATCTTCCACACCTGGGGGCTCGCCGCGTTCCAGCTCGGCTCGGCCATCGGCGCCACCCTCGTGCTGCGCCGCAAGTTCGAACCGCAGCAGGCGCTCGCCGCCGTGCAGCGGCACCGCGCCACCGCGCTGTTCGTGGTTCCGGTGATGCTGCAGCGCATCCTGGACCTGCCGCGGGAGGCGATCGAGCCCTACGACACCTCCTCGCTGCGGATCGTGGCCGCCAGCGGTTCGGCGCTGCCCGCCGACCTCGCCACCCGGTTCCAGCGGGTGTTCGGCGAGGTCCTCTACAACTTCTACGGCTCCACCGAAGCGTCCTGGGTGAGCATCGCCACCCCGCGCGAACTCGCCGAAGCGCCCGGCACAGCGGGCCGCCCGCCGCGCGGCACCAGCGTGAAGATCCTCGACGAGCGGGGCGCGAAGGTGCCCGACGGCGAGACCGGGCGGATCTTCGTGCGCAACGACATGCTCTTCGAGGGCTACACCGGCGGCGGCGGCAAGGAGGTCCGGGACGGCATGCTCGCCACCGGTGACCTGGGCCGCATCGACGAGGCCGGCCGGCTGCAGGTGGTGGGGCGCGAGGACGACATGATCGTCTCGGGCGGCGAGAACGTGTACCCGAAGGAGACCGAGGACGCGATCGCCACCCTGCCGGAGGTCTCCGAGGTCGCCGTGATCGGCGTGGACGACGCCGAGTTCGGCCAGCGCCTCGCCGCGTACGTGGTGCTCGTCGACGGCGCCGAGCTGGACGCCGAGGCCGTGCGGGAACGGGTCCGGCCCGCGCTGCCCGGTTTCGCGCTGCCCCGCGACGTCGTCTTCCTGCCGGAACTGCCGCGCAACGCCACCGGCAAGGTCGTGCCCGCGCGGCTGCGCGAGGGTTCCGCCGATACCGAACGGTGATCTCCGCGGCGCCGGTGCGATCCCGGCGCCCGGTCGCACCGCGTTAGGCTCGGTGAGGTGAACGACCGTCTAGTGTGGATCGACTGTGAAATGACCGGTCTCGACCTGGGTTCGGACGCCCTGATCGAGATCGCCGCCCTGGTCACCGATGCCGACCTCAACATCCTCGGCGAGGGCGTGGACATCGTGATCCACGCCCCGGACGAGGCGCTGTCGGCGATGCCCGACGTGGTGCGGGAGATGCACGCGCGTTCCGGGCTGACCGAGGAGGTGCGGCGCTCCGCGGTCACCACGGCCGAGGCCGAACAACGCGTCCTGGACTACATCCGCGAGCACGTGCCGGACACCGTCTCGGCACCGCTGGCGGGCAACTCCATCGCCACCGACCGCGGGTTCATCGCCCGCGACATGCCCGCGCTGGACGCGCACCTGCACTACCGCATGGTGGACGTGTCCTCCATCAAGGAGCTGTGCAGGCGCTGGTTCCCGCGGATCTACTACGCGCAGCCGGAGAAGGGCCTCGCGCACCGCGCGCTCGCCGACGTGCGGGAGTCCATCAGGGAACTCGCGTACTACCGCCGGACGGCGTTCGTGGCCGAGCCGGGACCGACCACCGAGCAGGCCCAGGCCGTCGCCGCGGACCTGCTGGACGGGCGCGGCCCCGCGGGCACCGGCCGCAGCCCCGACCAGCGGTGATGCGCGGCCGGGAGCCCGGTCGCAGCCCGCTCCGCAGCGCACGCTAGGATATTCGTGTTGCTCCGGAAAGCCGAGAACACCGGCTGGCCGGAAGCTGCGGTGGGTGTAGCTCAGTAGGTAGAGCACTGGGTTGTGGTCCCAGGAGTCGCGGGTTCGAATCCCGTCACTCACCCCGCGGGAAAAGGGCCCCTCCGTTCGCGGAGCGGGCCTTTCGCATTGCAGGGGGCGGAAACCCGAGGCGGACCGCCGCCTTTTCCCGTCCGCGGCGAAGCCGATGAGCGGCGACCACGCACGCAACGGGACCACCCGCGGGTTCTCAGCGGGCCCCTCGCGAGGACGGCCTGTGGCGGAGAGCCACCTGCGCGCACGAGCCCGCAGCGAGGGGGCCGCTGAGATACCGCCACCCGCCCCGGAAAGCAGGACGAGCGACCACCGAGGATCACCGGTTCCCGGCGGTCCATTCGGCCCAGGGGACCTGCCAGTCGCCGAAGCCGTCCCAGGACCGCAGATTCGGCCCGCCGGAGTTCGTGATCTCCACGACGTCGCCCTTCTTGAGCAGGTCGTAGACCCACTTGGCGTTGGCGTCGCTCATGTTGATGCAGCCGTGGCTGACGTTGCTGCTGCCCTGCTGGGCGACCGACCACGGGGCCGCGTGCAGGAACTCACCGCCGTTGGAGATGCGCACCGCCCACTTCACCTCGGTGCGGTAGCCGCCGTCGTCGACGTCCAGGCCGTAGCTCGACGAGTCCATGATCTTCGTGGCGTGGTGCTCGGTGACCACGTGCACGCCGTTGTTCGACGGCCACGCCGGCTTGCCGAGCGACACCGGCATGGTGCGCCGGGTAGCCCCGTTGACCTCGACGGACATGGTGTGGCTGGAGCCGTCGGCGCGGAGCACGACGGCGTCGCCGATGGTGATGGTGGCGTTGCGGCTCTCCTCGCCCCAGGAGCCGTTGCCGAGGTCCTTGCCGTAGACGTCCGCGTTGATCGTGATCTTCGTGCCGGGCTTCCAGTACTCCTGGGGGCGCCAGTGCACCTCGCGGTCGTCGAACCAGTAGAAGGCGCCTTCCACGGCCGGTTCCGTCTGGATGCGGATGGCTTCTTCGGCCTTGGCCTTGTCCGGGGCGGGCGCGTTCTCGGAGAAGTAGAACGCGAGCGGCTGGCCGACGCCGACGGTCTCCCCGTCGAGCGGGTTCATCGACACGTAGGTCTGGTTCTCGGGATCGACGGTGCTGAACGTGGATTCCTGGACGACCGGGGCGCCTGCCGCGCCCTGCAGGGTGAGCTTCGCCGTGTAGGTCTTGCCGTAGCCGAGCGGCTCGGAGGCGGACCAGCTCGCGCCGTCCGGTGCGACGGTGTTCGCCACCGGCTTGCCGTCCTGGTTCACCAGTTCGGCGGCGGTGATCCGGCCGTCGACGGCGGTGGCCGTGACGGGCGCGGTCGGCGAGATCCGCTGGGCGCCGTTCGCCGGATCGAACCTGGCCGACGCGGGCGGCGGTGGCGGCGGGGCCGGGCTGCTCGCCCCGCCACCCGTGCACGACGCGAGGAGCATCCCCACCAACGCCACGACCACGGCCGGCACCGCACGAGACGACGCCCCCAGAACTCTCCCGACAGAGTTAAGACACAGCTTCATGCGTGACTGTCCGTTCGATCCGATCCCCACATCCGCCTGAGAACAGTGTGCATCAGCCCCCCGACCGTGTGGCCGACGACCAGCCCTGCACGAAGAGTCAACCGCGGATCTTCACCCGGGAGACGGACGACGACCCTCCTCGGTTGCTCGTCCAGCCACATCGGACCCCGCCGACCGGCTGAAACGCCACCGCGCACCCCGAACGGCACCCCCCGATTCACCCCCCGGAACGGGGTGCTAAAGTTTCTTTCGTCGCCAGGGAGACGGCAAGAACGAAAACCTGGTGAACACCAAGCGCCAATAGCTCAACTGGCAGAGCAGCTGACTCTTAATCAGCGGGTTCGGGGTTCGAGTCCCTGTTGGCGCACAGAAACCCCAGGTCACACGGCCTGGGGTTTTTCTTTTGCCCATCAAGCCGGCGGGAATCCCGCGCCTTT
The DNA here is from genome assembly GCF_020177435.1 of Saccharopolyspora sp. 7B. Taxonomy (NCBI): domain Bacteria; kingdom Bacillati; phylum Actinomycetota; class Actinomycetes; order Pseudonocardiales; family Pseudonocardiaceae; genus Saccharopolyspora; species Saccharopolyspora sp. 7B. Next base: position 10,795 of record NZ_JAIUKC010000194.1, read on the forward strand.
CCGCGATCGCGTCCAGCAGGGCGGAAGAATCCGGGGCCGGAGATCCGGCATCGGGCGGTCCCGTCCCCCGCGGGGAACGGGACCGGCCTCGTCGGTACTCCGCGGGTACGCGCCGCGCACCCGGGAACCGCCGCCGATCAGCGGACCGAGCCGACCATCTGCCCGTCCGGAGCGCACTCGGCGCCGCCGACGTCCGGCCGCGACACGACCTCGTCCAAGTGCTTGCTGCAGTTCTCGAACGTCCCGTACTCCCCGAGGACCTCGTTGTGCCAGGCGAGCGCGGTACCCGCGCCCATCAGGGAGGCACCGGCGCCGGTGGCGCAGAGGACCATCGCAGCCATGCTCTTGCGGAACCGCATCAACAACACCTTCTCCACGAGGATCACGTGCGAGCGGCGCTCTGCCGCTCTGCCGCCCGCGACCCTAGGAACCACCCGCGGCCGGTCTCGGGGCTCGTTCGGCCGGACGGGGGATCCCCTCACGGGAGCGCCGCCCCGGAGCTCGCGGTTCAGGGGATGAGCAGGACCCGGCCGAAGGCGCCGCGGCCCTCGATGTGGCGGTGCGCCTCGGCCGCTTCGGCGAGCGGGAACTCGCGGTCGACGACCACGGTCAGCTCGCCCGCGGCGACCCGGGCGATGAGGCGTTCGATCAGCGCGCGGGTGCGGGCGGGGTCGTGCGCCATCTCGCCGCCGAAGTAGACGCCGTTGAGCGAGGCGCTCTTGAACATCAGCGGATCCAGCCGCGGCGGGTTCGGCTCCCGCCCGGCCTGGCCGACCCAGCTGATCCGGCCCCGGTAGGCCAGCGCGGCCACGCTGCTCTCCAAGGTGCGGCCGCCGACCGGATCCACCACCAGGTCGACGCCGCGGCCATCGGTGAGCTCGGCGACCCGGGCTGCGACGTCCTCCTCCCGGTAGTTGATCGCGTGGTGCAGGCCGTGCTCGCCGAGCCGCGCCAGCTTCTCCGCACTGGAGGCGGTGCCGAGCACCGTGGCGCCCGCCGCCGCGGCCAGCTGCACCGCGGCCAGGCCGACACCACCCGCCGCGGCCTGCACCAGCACCACCTCGCCCGCGCGCAACCGGCCGAACTCGAACAGGCAGTCGTCGGCGGTGCCGAACTCGACGGGGATGCCCGCGGCCAGCCGCGGATCCAGGTCGTCCGGGACCCGGTAGGCGTTGTGCTCCGGCACCGCGGCCAGCTCGGCGTGCGAACCGTGCGGCATGAACGCCACCGCCCGCTGCCCCTCGCGCAGGCCGGTGACGCCCTCGCCGACCGCGGCGACCGTGCCCGCGGCCTGGTAGCCGACGACGTGCGGCGTGGTCTCCGGCGGCGCGGACTGCCGGTGCAGCAGGTCGCCGCCCTGCACGCCGACGGCCTCGATGCGCAGCAGCACCTCCCCCGGACCGATCTCCGGGTCGGGGACGTCCGCGTAGCGCAGCACGTCCGGCCCGCCGTTCTCGTAGTACACCGCTGCTTTCACGACCACCACTCCCGATTCGATCGACGTCCGTTCCCGATCATGCCTCGTCCCGCTCGCGCATCTCCCGCACCGCTTCGCGGGCCTCCGCGCGGGAGGACGCGGTGGGCTTCGCCCCCGGCAGCGGCAGCCCCGCGGACTCCCGGGCGAACCAGGCCGCGACCAGCCCCACCACCCCGGCGGCCATCAGCAGGAACGCGGGCGCGGTGCTGTGGCCGGTGCCGGTGACCAGCGCCTGCGACAGCAGCGGGGTCGTCCCGCCGAACAGGGCCACCGAGATGTTGAACCCGATCGACACGCCGCCGTAGCGGACCTCGGTGGGGAACAGCGCGGGCAGGCTCGACGGCATCGTGGAGCTGAACGCGATGAGCATCAGCCCGATCAGCACCAACCCGGCCACCACCAGCCCCACCGAACCGCGGCTGATCAGCCAGAACGCCGGCCAGGACAGCACCACCAGCGCCCCCGACCCCGCCGCGATGATCGGCAACCGGCCGATCTTGTCCGAGGCGCGCCCGAGCCGCACCACGAAACCCATGATGATCAGCATGGTGACCAGCACGAACACCAGTGCCGAGGTGTGCGCGTAGTGCAGGTCCGCGGTGATGTAGGTCGGCATGTAGGAGGTGAGCATGTAGTTGACCACGTTGAACACCGCCACCATCACCACGCACAGCAGCAGCGGCCGCCAGTGGTCGCGGAAGATGGTGCGGTAACCGGCCAGCCGGCCCTCGTCCTCGCCGCCGCTCTCCTGCTGCTGCTGTTGGGCGGGCGTCTCCTCCAGCCGGAACCGCAGGTACAGCCCGATCACGCCGAGCGGCGCCGCCAGCAGGAACGGGATCCGCCAGCCCCAGTTCACCATGTCCTGCTCGCCCAGGGTCGTCAGCAGCGCGGTGACCACGGCGGCACCGAGCGAATACCCCGCCAGGGTGCCGAACTCCAGCCAGCTGGCGAGGAAACCGCGCCGCTTGTCCGGCGAGTACTCGGAGACGAACGTGGTGGCCCCGCCGTACTCGCCGCCGGTGGAGAAGCCCTGCACGACCCGGGCCACCAGCAGCAGGATCGGCGACCAGAGGCCGATGGTGGCGTACGAGGGGATCAGGCCGATGGCGGTGGTGCCCGCCGCCATGGTCATCATCGTGATAGCCAGCACCTTCTTCCGCCCGATCCGGTCCCCCAGCGGGCCGAACACGAACCCGCCGAGCGGCCGCACCAGGAACGCGACGGCGAACGTGGCGAAGGTGGCCAGCAGCTGCGCGGTGGCGTTCCCGGCCGGGAAGAACACCTTGCCGGTGATGACCACGAGGTAGCTGAAGACCCCGAAGTCGAACCACTCCATCATGTTGCCGATGCCGGCCGCGGTGACCGCCCGCCGCACGTTGCCGACCTTGACGATGGTGACGAGGTCGTCGAGCCGACGAACCGGCCCGGTGCGACGTCCCGTCCTCGACGATGGCATCCGCTGCGCCTCCTCGGCCTGGTTCCGGGTCCGGGCCAGGGGGTACCCGAGATCGGGTCCAGGCACGCCCGCCGCTCCCCGACCGGGTGCACGAGCACCGCTGACCAGGCACGTCGCCTGCCGGGATTTTTTCCGGGCCCCCGTTCGTTGATCCCTTCCGACGGATCGGCCTGCGTTTGTGCCTGGGGGTGGTGTGGAGCAGTCCGGACGCACGTTCCCCGCACCTCCGGCAGCGCGCCCGGTCCGGCCGCGCGAAACCGGCCGCGCCCGTTCCCGTCCAGCACACTCGGACGCGGCCTGCGCGGCGCGTTCCGGGAACGACCGCGCGGCACCTCTTCCCGTTCTTGTCGGACACCGACGGAGATCTCCATGTCCCACCACACCACCATCTCGCTGCGGGTGAACGGCGAGGACCGTTCGCTCGCGGTCGACAACCGCACGACGCTGCTCGACGCGCTCCGCGAGGGCCTCGACCTGACGGGCACCAAGAAGGGCTGCGACCAGGGCCAGTGCGGCGCCTGCACCGTGCTGCTCGACGGGCAGCGCGCCGTGTCCTGCCTGCAGCTGGCCGTCGCCGCCGACGGATCCGAGGTCACCACCGTCGAGGGCATCGCCGACGGCGACCGGCTGCACCCGGTGCAGCAGGCGTTCCTCGACTTCGACGGCTACCAGTGCGGCTACTGCACGCCCGGGCAGATCTGCTCGGCGGTCGCCGTCCTCCAGGAGCACGCGGCGGGCTGGCCCAGCGCCGCCACCGAGGACGTGCGGCCCGAGGCCGCCGCCCCCGCCCTGGACGCCGCGGAGATCCGCGAGCGGATGAGCGGCAACCTGTGCCGCTGCGGCGCGCACAACTCCATCGTCCGCGCGGTCGCGCAGGCCGCCACCATGCACGAGGTCGAGAGCACCGTGTCCCGCGGTGGAACGGAGGTCTCGGCGTGAAGGAGTTCGAGTACCGGCGCGCCACCGACGTGCGCACCGCCACCACCCTGCTCGCCGAGAACCCGGACGCGCGGTTCCTCGGCGGCGGCACCAACCTGGTCGACCTGATGAAGGTCGGGGTGGAGACCCCGCCGCAGCTGGTGGACGTGCGCCGGCTGCCGCTGGACGCCATCGAGGTCGCCGCGGACGGCGGGCTGCGCATCGGCGCCACCGCCACCAACAGCGACGTCGCCAACCACCCGGAGGTGCGGCGCCGCTTCCCCGCGCTCGCCCAAGCGGTGCTCGCGGGCGCCTCCGGTCAGCTGCGCAACGTGGCCACCGTCGGCGGGAACCTGCTGCAGCGCACCCGCTGCGGCTACTTCGCCGACGTCACCCAGCCCTGCAACAAGCGGGTGCCGGGCAGCGGGTGTCCGGCCATCGAGGGCGAGCACCACAACCACGCGATCTTCGACTGGTCCGAGCAGTGCGCGGCGACCAGCCCGTCGGACATGGCGGTGCCGCTGGCCGCGTTCGACGCCGTGGTGTCCTACGAGACCGCCGACGGCACCGGCGAACTGTCCTATTCGGACTTCCACCGCCCGGTGGGCGACCGGCCGGACGCGGACGTCGCGTTGCCCGCGGGCGCGCTGATCACCGGGATCACGTTGCCCGGAGCGGAGATCGCGGCCCGCTCCCGGTACCGGAAGGTGCGGGAACGGGCCTCCTACGCGTTCGCGAACGGCTCGATCGCCGCCGCGCTCGACGTGCGCGACGGGGTCGTCTCCGACGTGCGGATCGCGTTCGGCGCGGTCGCCAACCGGCCGTGGCGGGCGCGCGCGGCGGAACGCGCGCTGCTGGGCCGCCCCGCCACCGCCGCCGAGTTCGGGGACGCCGCCGACGCCGAACTCGCCGCCGCGACACCCCTGCCGGACAACGCCTACAAGGTTCCGCTGGTCCGGAACCTCGTGGTGTCCGTGCTGACCGAGCTCGCCGAGGAGGCCACCCGATGACCACCGTCGACCCGCGGCTGAGCGCCACCGGCACCACCACCGCACCCGCGGACACCGGCACCGCCGGATCCGCGCGCACCCGGCTCGAAGGCCGCGCCAAGGTCACCGGCGAAGCCCGCTACGCGGGCGACCACCCCATCGAGGACCTCGCGCACGGCTCGCTGGTGCTGTCCACGATCGCCCGCGGCCGGATCCGCTCCATCGACGACGCCGCGGTGCTGGACATGCCGGGCGTGCTCACCGTGCTGCACCACGGCAACGCGCCGCGGCTCAACCCGGAAGCGGGGATCTTCGGCCCCGACGCCGGGCTGCAGCTCCTCCAGGACGACCGGGTGCAGTACGTGGGGCACCCGGTGGCGCTGGTGGTGGCGAAGACGCCGGAGCAGGCGCGCGCCGCCGCCGACGCGCTCCGGGTCGCCTACGAGGAGGAACCGCACGACGCCGAGTTCCGCGCCGACCACCCCGCCGAGTACGCGCCGCAGGGCGCGGGCACCGTCAACAAGGGCGACGTGGACGCGGAAGCCGACGCGGCCGCGGCCGTCGTCGAGCACACCTACACCACCCCCGAAGAGCACCACACGGCGATGGAACCGCACGCCTCCATGGCCCGCTGGGAGGACGGCAGGCTGGAGATCGTCGACGCCAACCAGGGCTCCTACCTGGTCGCGCAGGTCGTGGCGACGTTGTTCGACCTGGACCCGGCGGCGGTGCGGATCCGCTCCGAGCACGTCGGCGGCGGCTTCGGCTCCAAGGCCCTCGGCCCGCAGCTGGTGCTGGCGGTCATGGCCGCGACGCGGCTGCGGCGCCCGGTGCGGGTGGTGCTGACCCGGCCGCAGGTCTTCGCGATCACCTCGTTGCGCTCGGCGACCGAACAGCGGGTGCGGCTGGCCGCGGACGCCGACGGCCGGTTGCGCGCCGTCGACCACGAATCGCGCTCGTTCACCTCCACCGTGAAGGAGTTCGTGGAGCTCGGCACCGAGCTCACCGGCGTGATGTACGCGTCCGAGGCGATCCGCACCCGAACCGGGGTGGTGCCGCTGAACGTGCCCTCGCCCGGCTGGATGCGCGCGCCCGGCGCGGCACCCGGCTCGTTCGCGCTGGAATCGGCGATGGACGAGCTCGCGCAGCGGCTCGACGTCGACCCGGTGGAGCTGCGGCTGCGCAACGAACCGACCGTCGGCCCCGCCTCCGGGAAGCCGTTCAGCAGCCGCAGGCTGGTGGACTGCCTGGAGCAGGGCGCGAGCCGCTTCGGCTGGTGGCAGCGGGATCCGCGGCCCGGGGTGCGCCGGGACGGGCGCTGGCTGCTCGGCACCGGGGTCGCCGCCGGATCGTTCGGCGCCGGGCCGATGCCCTCCACCGCCGCGATCACCGCCGAGGGCGACGGGACCTACGAGGTGCGCATCGCCGCCGCCGACATCGGCACCGGGGCGCGCACCGCGCTCGCCCAGGTCGCCGCGGAGGCGCTGGACGTGCGGCTGGAGGCGGTGCGGATCCTCATCGCCGACAGCGACTTCGGGCCCGCGTTCATCGCGGGCGGCTCGCGCGGCACCGAATCCTGGTCGTTCGCGATCATCGAGGCCGCGCGGGCGCTGCAGAAGAAGCTCGCGGCCGGGGAATCCGCCCCGGTGACCGCGCGCGCCGACACCACCGAACTCATCGGCGCCCGCGAACAGCTCGAACGGCACTCGTTCAGCTCCCAGTTCGCCGAGGTCGCCGTCGACGTCACCAGCGGTGAAGTGCGGGTGCGGCGACTGCTGGGCATGTTCGCCGTCGGGCGGATCATCAACCCGCTCACCGCGCGCAGCCAGTTCGCCGGCGGCATGATCATGGGCTTGTCGATGGCGCTGCACGAAGAGGGCGTGCGGGACTCCAGCGGCCGCCAGGCCAACGCGAACCTCGCCGGGTACCACATCGCCGCGCACGCCGACATCCCCGAGATCGACGTCGACTGGGTCGACGACCCCGACCCGGGCAACCCGTCCGGGGTGAAGGGCATCGGTGAGGTCGGCATCGTCGGCACGGCCGCGGCGATCGCCAACGCCGTGTGGCACGCGACCGGGGTGCGGCACCGGGAGCTGCCGATCAGCCTGGACAGGGTGCTGGAGGCGGCCGGGTGACCGCGTCGGCGGCCCGCTCGCCCCGCAACGGGGCGGGCG
>NZ_JAIUKC010000195.1:0-14677 GCF_020177435.1 Saccharopolyspora sp. 7B
CGCTGCCGCGCTACTCGAAGCTGGCGACCGGCGCGATCGTGCTGGTCGCGGTGTCCGGGGTGTTCAACGGCGGCACCGAGCTCACCACCGCCGGCGCCGGGCTCGGTGGACTGATCGGCACCGGGTACGGCCGGATCGTGCTGCTCAAGGCGGTGCTGCTGGTGCTGCTGGCCGCGCTGGGCGGGCACGCCCGGTTCCGGCTGCTGCCGCTGGTGGAACGCCACCGGCGCACCGCGCTGATCACCTGGGCGGCGGTGGAGGTGGGCGTGATGGGCGCGGCCTACGGGCTGGGCGCGGTGCTGGCCCGCGCCCCCGTCCTCACCTGACCGCGCACCGGCGAACGGCCCACCCGCCGTCCGGGTGGGCCGTTGAGCACCTGAGCCGGGTCAGCGCGGGATGCGCAGCACCTGGCCGACGTAGATCAGGTTCGGGTCGGTGATCCCGTTGGCCTGGGCGATCGACTGCCAGGCCACACCGACCTTCGCGCCGATCCCGGAGAGCGTGTCCCCGGGCTGCACCACGTAGGTCTCGGGCGCGGGCGGGGCGGGCGGCGCGGGCGGCGCCTCGGTGCCGCCGGTCAGCACCGGCAGGTCCACCAGCGACACGTTCAGGTCGGTGTCACCGGCGATGCCCGGCACCTTGCCGTCGGAGGCGTGCTGGTGGATCGCCACCCGGTCGGTGAGGAAGCCCGGCTGGCCCGCGGGGCGGCCGTAGTGCGCGACCCACAGGAACACCCCGGGGTCGACCCACGAATCGGTGGCCAGCTTGTCGCTGAACCACGTGGACGAGGCGTACACGACGACCTCGTTGCGCCCCGTGTGCCCGCGCAGCGCGTCCACGAACCCCTTGATCCACGCGCCGAGGTCGGCGGCCTCGGTCTCCATGTCCAGGCACGGCGGCAGGTTCCCCGGCCCGGCCGAGCCGGTGCGGGCCAGCTGGCCCGCGAAGTCCGCGGCTTCGGCCTGCGGCGAGTTCGTGTCCGGTCGGGCGAAGTGGTACAGCCCGGTCACCAGGCCGGCCCCGCGAGCCCCGCCGAGTTGCGAATCCAGCGTCGGGCTCACATAGCCGACGCCTTCGGTCGCCTTGATGTAGGTGAAGGCGAATCCGGCGCCGCGCACCGCGGCCCAGTCCGGTTCTCCTTGATATCGCGCGACATCGATTCCTGGAATGCTCGCCATCCCCGAACCCCCTCACTTCACCGGATGCGGCCCGGTGCGCGAGTCGCGGCGCACGAACCGGATCGGCGGTCTCGTCTCGGTCTTCGGTCTGTTCCGCCGACCCCGGCGCCGGCATTTCTTCCGAAAGCGAGGAACGATCTTCGCTGCCGGGCGGGGACAGTTCTCACAGCCAACGTATCGAAGGTCAACGATCATCGAGTTCCGCCGTTCAGGTCAAGAGCTCCACCCGATCGGTCCTGTTTTCGCCAAAGCGATCATGTCGCCCGCCGACCGCCGTAGAAATCGATCATGCTCGGCCGCGCGGGTCGCGAACCCGACCGGGTGGCGGCAGAGTGGGGGCGGCCCGCACGGCGGCGCCTCCATCCGGGGGAACTCCGGGCGGACCGCGCAAGACGTGCAACCACCTGTGGCGCCGAACGTCTTCACAACAGCGGACCGGATACGACGACGGGCCGTACGAGGCGGCCGATGGAGGTGGGCAACCGTGTTCTCGCAACGACTGGACGCAAGGAAGCCGGGCAGGACGAACCGGGCGAGCCTGAGGATCGGCCCGCTCGCAGCCGCGGCACTGGGCACGGTGCTGCTCGGCGCCTGCGGTTCGCCGACCGGGCAGGTGGCCTCGACCGCGGACGCCCCGGCGTCGACCATCCCGCAGCCGACCCCCTCGGAGGCGCAGCCCGCCCCGGCGGAGACCTCCGACGCCGATCCGTCGACGGCCGCGCAGAGCAGGTCGGACGCCTCCGGCCAGGCCGCGGCGGAACCGCGCGACCAGGTGGAGCGCTGCCACACCTCGCAGCTGTCCGGCGCGGTGGGTCACGGGGATTCCGGCGCGGGCCAGCGGTACGCGGAGCTCACGCTCACCAACACCAGCGGCGAGGCCTGCACGCTCTACGGCTACGGCGGCATGCAGCTGCTCGGCGCGGACGGCCAGCAGCTGCCGACGCAGCTGGAGCGCACGCCGAACCCCGGCCCGCAGGTGGTGCGGCTGGCCCCCGGCGAGTCGGCCAGCTCGACGCTGCACTGGACCGCGGTGCCGCACGAGGGCGAGTCGGAGCAGGGCCCGTGCCAGCCGGAGCCGGCGCGCGCCCTGGTGACCCCGCCCGACGAGGAGGACCCGCTGACGGTGCGCTGGGACCTGGGCTCGGTGTGCGGGTTCGGATCGATCGACAACAGCGCCTACCACGCCTGAGCGCGGTGCGGACGTCGTGCCCGGTGCCGTCGGCACCGGGCACCTTCGCGGAACGACCAGGTGACAGGCTCATCGCGGGTGCTGGTCTTGCCGGTGCGGTTGTGCTGGGGTGGAAACCATGATCGAGGCTATTCAGCGGTCCGTCGGGGGTTCGCAGGGCGAGCTGTTCGTGCGCGAGTGGTCGGGGCGCGCCCCCGGCTGGGTGGCGCTGCTGGTGCACGGCTACGGCGAGCACTCCGGCCGGTACGAGTGGCTCGCCGAGCAGCTGGTGGCGGCGCGGGCGCTGGTGGTGGCGCCGGACCTGGTCGGGCACGGCGAATCCCCTGGTGAGCGCGTGCTGATCGGGGACGCCGAGCAGGTGGTGGCCGATCTGGGCGCGGTGCGCCGCGAGGTCTCGGATCGGTACCCGGACCTGCCGGTGGTGCTGATCGGGCATTCGCTGGGCGGGTTGTTCGCGGTGCGGTTCGCGCAGGAGCACCAGGACGGGCTGGCCGCGGTGGTGCTGTCCGGGCCGGTGCTGGGCACCTGGCACGTGCTGGACCTGCTGGAGTGCGACGAGATCCCGCAGGCCCCGATCGATCCGTCGACGTTGTCCCGCGACCCCGAGGTGGGCCGGGCGTACGAGGCGGATCCGCTGGTGTGGCACGGCTCGTTCAAGCGCCGCACGTTGAACATGATCGACCGCTGCCTGGAGGCGGTGAACGACGGCCCGGTGCTGCGGGTGCCGACGCTGTGGGTGCACGGCGAGGAGGACGAGCTGGTCCCGGAGGCCGACACCCGCACGGGCATCGACCGGGTGCGCGGGCAGGACTTCCACGAGCACATCTACCCGGGCGCGCGGCACGAGCTGTTCCACGAGACGAACCGGGCCGAGGTCGTCGACGAGGTGCTGACGTTCGTGGGGCGCGAGCTCAACACCTGAACCGGCGATCACTCGTCGGCCTGACTGCTACTACTGGCTCGCACGCAACGCTACGACCAGCTGCCGAACGCCCCCACCGGGTGCTCACCCACACGAGCGAAGTGGGCGGCACCGCCGATTGCGGGCGAATCCAGCAGGGCACCACGGGTGTACGCGGCACCGCACGAACGGCCGGGCGCGCTTCCCCGGCCGGAGCGACGAGCCCGGGCTGCGATCCCAGCAGACGAGTGAGGCGGTAGTCATGAAGGACGTCAAGCGTGCACAGGACCTCATCGGCAGCGAGGTGTACGACCGGGAAGGCGACCGGATCGGCCGGGTCGGCAACGTTTACGTCGACGACGCCGACCACCAGCCGGAGTGGGTGACGGTCCGCACCGGGATGTTCGGCACGAAGGAGAGCTTCGTCCCCCTGTCCGGCGCCGAGCGCGGTGAGAAGGGGATCAACGTCGGGGTGACCAAGGAGAAGGTGCGCGACGCCCCGCGCGTCGACGCCGAGCAGGGCCACCTGTCGGACAAGGAGGGCCACGACCTCTACGACTACTACGGCCTCGCCCGCGGTTCGGCGTCCCCGCAGCAGCGGGACGTGCCGCAGCAGCAGAGCGGCACCACCGAGTCCGGGTCGGGCACCGCGGCGGCCGGCGGCATGGCGGCCGGTGGGGCGGCCGCGGGCGGCGCCGCGACGACCGGGGGCCGCACGTCGACCGGCGCCACCGAGCGGGACACCGCGAAGTCCGGCACGACGGGTTCCGGCAGCGGCACGGCGACGACGAAGGGCTCGACCGGCAAGACCACGTCCGGCTCCGCGACGGCGGGCTCCGCCGGGGACGCGGCGGGCATGAAGTCGATGACCCGCTCCGAGGAGCGGCTGCGGGTCGACACCGAGCAGATCGAGACCGGCCGGGTGCGGGTGCGCAAGTACGTGGTGACCGAGCAGCAGTCCGTCACGGTACCGATCAGCCACGAAAAAGTGCGCATCGAGCGGGAGCCGATCGCCGAGTCGGAGCGCGGATCGATGGGCCGGTCCGGTTCGCTCGCCGAGGACGAGCAGGAGGTCGTGCTGCACGAGGACCGTCCGATGGTCACGAAGGAGACGGTGCCGGTGGAGCGGCTGCGGCTGCGCACCGAGCTCGTCACCGAGGAGCGGACGGTGCAGGACGAGGTGCGCCGGGAGCGGTTCGACGTGCAGGACCGCACGGGCGGCGGCAAGCACGAGCGCTCCGACGAGCAGCGGGGCGGTTCGAGCAGCGGCTGACCACCGCGCGGTTCGGCCCCGCCGTCCTCCTCGGGCGGCGGGGCCGTCGCACGTCCCGGGTAGGTGCGAACGGGTGGCGGGACCACCCGTCCGGACGGCTCCGGGGCCACCGTCCGGGTCGGGTGGGCCGCTGCCGGATGAGCCGGGCGGCGACGCGGTTCACCTGATCAACCCTTCGTCCCGGGGTGCCGGATGCGAGACAATGCCCCGGCGATGGTTGAGAACTCTGGGCTGGAACTGCTCATCACCGTCGTCGTGGGCGCCGACGACGACCGATCAGCACGCGACGCGTGCCGCGCCCTGCTGCACCGGGTCGGTGGCCGGATCGTGGAATCCGGGGACTGCTCCGACGAGGAGCCGGGCTGCTGGTCGGTGACGATCGGTCGTTCCGCCGCGGAGCCGGACGAGCGGCCGGGCCCCGCGGCGCTGGCGCGCGCGGTGCGGAACTTCCTGCGCGAGCTGGGGCCGGGCTACTCGGGGCACCGGGTGGCGTGCGAGCCGCCGACGGCGTGGACGGTGATCGACGAGCCGGAGTTGCTCGGAGCCCTGGTGGCGGGCGGCGAGCGGTTGCTGGTGGAGGCGTGGGCCGGTTCGGTGCTGCCCGGCGGGGCCGGTGCCGGCCCGGCGGTGGACGACCCGGACGAGCCCGCGCCGGAACCGGAACCGGCGGTGGACGAGCTGGACGAGCACGGCAGGCCGCGGCCGCGGCTGGAGCTGCTGGTGGACGTGGTGACCGAGCGCAAGGCGGGCGCGGAGTGGCCGGCCCGGGCGTTGGCGAGCCGGTTGTCCCGGAACTCGACGATCGTGGACTGGACGGAACGACCACCGATGGTGCGGATCGTGCTGGACCTCGGCCCGTCGGTGGGCGCGCCCGCGGACATCGTGCGGGACGCGGTGCGCGTGCTGGGCGGCGGCGGCTGGTCCCGGTTGCAGGTGCGTGAACGGTCGGCGAAATCCCGGTGGTCGGCGGCGCCGACACCGCCGTCCGGGATCGCCGCGGTGGAGCTGAGCGCGGCCGTACCCGCTCCGGGCGCGGCGGAGCGGCAGCCCGCGGGATGACCGGCTGGAGATCGTCCGAGGAGGTCCGCCGCGGGCGCGGCGGCACCGCGCGGAGGGGCCTCGGCGCGGTCATCACCACCTCTGATCAACATCGTCCGCCCTGCGCGCGAACGGGCTAGTGGCGGGCGCTAACTTGTGGATCGACGTACCCCGATCAGCTCCCTCCGGAGGTTGGCTGCAGATGGCGAGCGTGGACGATGTTCGCAGTGGAGTTGCTCATGCCAAGCAGAAGGCCGACGAGGCGATAGGCGCGCTCCAGCAGGCGCATTCCGCGCTGGACGAGGCGCAGAACATGCTGACGCAGGCCATCCAGGGCAGCGGCCAGGACGAGATCCTGATGGCGCGCAACATGCTGGTGGAGGCGACGGAGAACCTGCGGATGGTGGGCGGCACGATCCGCAGCAGCATCGACTCGGCCGAGAGCTGGGCGGGGCGGTTGTGACGTGTCGTCGCTGACCGAACTGCTCGCCGCGGTGCGCGCCACCGAGGCGAAGCTGGACGAGGCGCGGCGGCAGCTGTCCACGGGCAGGCGTTCGCTGTCGGAGACGCGGGCGGCGCTGGCCCGGCTGGACCCGGACAACCCGGAGACGGTCGTGCCCGCGGACCTGCGCCGCGCCGACGACGGGCTGGAACGCACGCTGGACTCGATCACGCACGTGGTCGAAGCGCTGCGCGCGTTCGCGATGCGGCTGTGAGCCGGTTGCCGGGCGGGCCGCCGCCGGCCGGTCGCCGCGCGCTCGATGCGCGGTGGCCCGCGCCACCGCGCGCCGTTGACCACACATTCCGAGTGGTAGTTTCCTCACGGTCTGCAACACCAGGTGCCGAGGTGGGGTGTGCGCAAACGCAACGAGCGGCGTAGCAGCATCGAGACGGCTTTCGAGCACCTGCGCACCACCGTCGCGACCGCCCTCGGCGCCGCCGAGAACGAGCTCGAACGGGTCCGCGCCTCCTACGCCCAGCGGGAGTTCGCCCAGCGCATCGCCGCGGTCGGCCTGGCCAGGGCGGAGCGCGATCCCTCCGTGGTCTGCGATTCCCGCGACCTCGCGTTCGACGGCGCGATGCAGGAGGCCCGGTCCGAGCGCGAGCAGATCTTCACCGAGTGGAGCGGGCACGGCCCGGACCGGCTGGCCGCGCTGGTCGCCGAGGCCGCCCCCGGCACCGCCGGACGCCCGTGGCAGGACTGGCTCGGCGAACCGGGCACCGCCGAGGCGAGCTCGCTGCCGCCGCAGCTGTGGCGCATCGGCACCGGCCAGGTACCCGCCTCCCCCGACCCGCGCCCGTTCCCGGTGGCCGTGCCGATGATCGACGAGGCGCACCTGCGGATCACCTCGAACCGGCAGAACCTGGAAGCCCGCGAATCCCTGGTGCAGAACCTGGTGCTGCGGATGCTCAGCCACTACAAGCCGGGCCTGGTGCGGGTGCACGTGTGGGACGTGGCGCAGCTGACAGGGACGCTGCCGGGCCTGTACCCGCTGACGAACGCGGGGCTGCTCACCGCGCACGACCCGACGCGGCTCGGCGAGATGCTGGAGGAGCTGTCCGACCACATCCGCCGCATCCACACCAGCGCGCTCAACGGCGGGCACATCTCGCTGCGCGCGCTGGCGGAGGACACCGGGCAGCGGGACGAGCCGTGGCGGATCGCGGTGCTGTTCGGCGACGGCGAACCGTTGCGGGAGGAACAGCAGCAGCAGTTGCAGCGGGTCGCGCGCAACGGGCTGGCCTGCGGCATCCAGCTGATCGTGGCGGATCTACCGATGACGGTGAACAGCTCCGTCGAGTCGGTGACGCTGCACGCCGAGGAGGCGCGCACCAGCATGACCGGCCCGGAAGCGGTGGTGCGGCTGGACGCACCGCCGTCGCGGGAACTGGTGACGAAGGCCTGCTCGGCGATCGCCACCGAGTTCGTGACGCGCCGCTCGCGGGTGCGCACCTTCGCGGACCTGGTGCCGGAGACGCTGTGGGTGCAGCGCTCCGCCTCCGGGCTGCAGGCACCGGCGGGGTTCCACGAGGGCGAACCGGTGAAGGTGACGCTCGGGGACGCGAGCCCGCACACGCTGATCGGCGGCCCGAGCGGCTCGGGCAAGACCAACTTCCTGTACTCGATGCTCGGCGGCATGGTGGCCCGGTACTCGCCGGACGAGCTGGAGCTGTACCTCCTGGACTTCAAGGAGGGCGTGTCGTTCGCGCAGTTCACCCCGGGCCGCCGCGACCCGACCTGGCTGCCGCACGCGCAGCTGGTCGGTGTGAACGTGAACGAGGACCGCGAGTTCGGCCTGGCGCTGCTGCGCTTCCTCGCGACCGAGATGCGCCGCCGCGCGGACGCGGCGAAGGCGCACGAGGTCACCAAGCTGGAGGAGCTGCGGGCGGAGAACCCGTCCGGGCGCTGGCCGCGGATCGTGGCGGTGATCGACGAGTTCCAGTACCTGTTCGCCGAGCGGGACACGGTGTCCGCGCAGGCCACCTCGCTGCTGGAGGACGTGGCGCGGCGCGGCCGCTCGCAGGGCATCCACCTGGTGCTGGCCAGCCAGGACGTCTCCGGCATCGAGGCGTTCTGGGGCAAGCCGGCGATCTTCGAGCAGTTCATCCTGCGGATCGCGCTGCCGAAGGCGCGGCGGGTGCTCGCCGACCAGAACGAAGCGGCGCTCGCGCTGCCGCGTTGGCACGCGGTGATCAACCACGAGTCGGGGGTGAAGCACGGCAACGAGGTCGCGCGGATCCCGGACGCGACCGCGAAAGGCACCTTCGACGAGCTGCAGCGCCGGTTGTGGGAGCGGCGGCAGGAGGGTGCGGCGCCGCCGCGGCTGTTCGACGGCTCGCTGCTGCCCGCACTGTCCGAGCTGCCGGACTTCACCGGGCTGACGACGGGCGCGGAAGCCCCGGTCGCCCTGCTCGGGCAGGTCATCGACGTGAACGGCACGGCGGCGGCGGTGCGGATGGAGCGTTCGCCGGGCCGGAACCTCGCGGTGATCGGGTCGGTGCGGGTGGACGCGGTGAGCGTGCTGGGGGCGGCGGCGTTGTCGCTGGCTCGGCAGCACGACGCGAAGAAGGCGCGGTTCACGGTGCTGGGCCTGGTCGAAGAGGTCGCGCCGGACGTCGAGCAGCTCAAGGGCAAGCTCGAAGAGCTGGGCCACGAGACGGATGTGCGGCACGGCGTGGACGCGGCAGTGGAGGTCGTCGGCGAACTCGCCCGCAAGATCGATGATCGATCCGGGTCGGTGGGGAACACCGAGACCTCGGAGTACGTCCTCTTCTACGGCGTCGACGCCGCGCACTCCGCGATGGAGAAGAAGGGCCCCGACTTCACCAGCGGCCTCGACCACCTGCGCAAACTGCTCAAGCAGGGCCCGGAGCAGCGGGTGCACGTGCTCGGCTGGTGGCGCAGCGCGCAGCGGGTGAAGACGACGCTGATGGGCCCGGTGGACGAGATCGGCGCCTGGGTGGCGTTCGACGTGCACGGCCAGGAGCTGTCGAGCTTCGCCGCCGGGCAGCTGGTGCACTGGTCGCCGCGGGCGCGGCGCGGCTTGTTCTTCGACCGCTCGGTGCACTCCCAGCCCGAGGTGGTGCTGCCGTTCGACCTGGCGGGCGCGCTGGCCGCGGACATCCCGGAGGAGGACGCGGAATGAGCGAGGCCCCGGCTTCGGCCCGCTACAAGGAGATCATCGCGACGGCGACCGGCGCGGCGGAGCGGATGCGCGAGCACGAGCGGGAGAAGTCGGCCCGGCTGGCGCAGGAGGTGGCGGTCGCCGAGCAGCGGATCGCGGCGGCGGCGGAGGCTCGCGACGAGGTCGTGGCGGGCGTGGAGCTGCGCTGGAAGCACGCGATGGAGGCGCTGTGGGACGAGCGCTGGATGCGGGTGACGCCGATGCCGCACCCGGATCGCCGGGTGGCGCCGGGCCGCGCGGCGGACCTGATCGCGTCGGTGCAGTCGGCGTACCTGGTGCTGCGCCGCTCGTTGGAGAAGTCCCGCTGGTCGCCGTCGCGGCGCCGCGGGAAGCCGCCGGAGTGATGTTGCCAAGGCTACTCGAACCTGGTTCGATTTCGTTAGCGATGCCACTGCCGCGACAGGAATAGGTCCACCTCGGAGTGGGGTTTCCCGGTGGGGCGCCGTCGGCGCGCACGCGCGGCGCCGTCGTCCCACCATGAGTGCACCCTCAGTGCGCACTATTTCCGATACGAACCAGTTTCGTATATATGGAGGCCAGCGTGACGAACCAGGAACTTCCGGACACCGGCGTCGAGATCCGGCTCGCGAGCCGTCCGCAGGGCTTCCCCACCCACGAGAACTTCGAGACCGTCGAAGCCCCGGTCACCGCGCCCGGAGAAGGCCGGATCCTGGTCCGCAACGTCGTGATGAGCGTCGACCCGTCGATGCGCGGCCGGATGAACGACACCAAGTCCTACGTGCCTCCGTTCCAGCTCGGCAAGGCCCTCGAAGGCGGCGCGGTCGGCGAGGTCATCGCCTCCGCGTCGCCGCTGTTCCAGGTCGGCCAGCACGTGCTGCACTACGGCGGCTGGCGCGAGTACGCGTCGGTGCAGGCCGAGCGCGCCGTCCCGGTCGACCCGGACGCCGCGCCGCTGAACGCCTACCTGGGCGTGCTCGGCATGCCCGGCTGGACCGCCTACACGGGGCTGTTCGAGATCGCGAAGTTCGAGGAAGGCGACACCGTGTTCGTCTCCGGCGCGGCCGGCGCGGTCGGCTCGCTGGCCGGGCAGCTCGCGAAGCTCAACGGCGCGGCGAAGGTCATCGGCAGCGCCGGTTCCGCCGAGAAGGTCCGGCACATCACCGAGGACCTCGGCTTCGACGCGGCGTTCAACTACAAGGACGGCTCGATCCGCGAGCAGCTGGCCGAAGCCGCACCGGACGGCATCGACGTGTACTTCGACAACGTCGGCGGCGACCACCTGGAAGCCGCGATCGACCAGCTCAACGACTTCGGCCGGGTCGCCGCCTGCGGCGCCATCTCGGTCTACAACGACACCGAGCCCGCACCCGGCCCGCGGAACCTGTTCAAGATCGTGAAGAAGCGGCTGAGCATCCGCGGGTTCATCGTCATCGACCACGAGGACCTGCGGGAGCGGTTCCAGGCCGACGTGGCGCCGCTGGTCCGCGACGGGAAGATCCACTACACCGAGACGGTGCTGGAGGGGCTGCGCAACGCGCCCGACGCGCTCATCGGACAGCTGCGCGGCGAGAACACCGGGAAGATGCTCGTCACCATCTGATCGGCCGTCCCCGCTCCTGCCGCGAGCGGCTCGGTCGGCGGGACCTCGGCGGCCCCCTCGCCGCGTCCTCGCGGGTGGCTCAGCCACCTGCACGGGACGCCGGAGGGGCCGTCGAGAACCCGCGAGCGCCCGGGTGGCCGGCCATCGGCGGGAAGACCTCGCGCAGGCCGGTGAGCCGTGCGGCGGACCTCGACGGGCGGTTCCTCCGCGCCGACGCCCGCCAACGCCCGGGGACCGCCGCGGTCTTCGGCGGGCGCACCCGCGTCCGCGACCCGGCGGCGGGCGGTCACGGACCGACGAGCTTGCCGGGGTTCAGGATTCCGGTCGGGTCCACGGCCTGCTTGACCGCGGCGAGGACCGAGGTGCCGATGCCGCCGATCTCCGCTTCGAGCCACGGCAGGTGGTCGGTGCCCACCGCGTGGTGGTGGGTGAGCGTGCCGCGCCCCAGCTCGTGGCCCGGCACCCGCTCGGTGATGGCGCCGGTGGCGGCCTCCTTCGCCCGCCGCCACTGGTCGACCGGGTCCGCGCCGCGCGCCGCCAGCACCGTGAAGTACAGCGAGGCACCCGTCTCGTACGCGTGCGAGAGGTGGCACATCACGATCGGCGGCTGCCCGTCCCGGTCCAGCTCGCGCACCAGCGCCGCCCGCACCGCCGAGCGCAGCTCGCTGAGCCTCGACCAGCAGGTCGCCGTCTCCAGCGTCTCCACGCACACGCCCACGTCGAGCAGCGCGTCCCGCTGCCGCGGGCCCGCGAACCGGGCCGCGTGCCAGGCCTCCCCGCCGCGCGGCCCGAGCCGCAGCGAGCGGAACCCGTGCAGCGCCCGCATCGTCGCCGCGCGGCGCTGCTTGAGCTCCGCCGCGGAGGCCGCCTCCCAGCCCAGCACCAGCAGGCACGGTTCGTCGATCCGGCTGCCCAGCAGCAAGGTGCGCAGCGCCCGTGACTTCACGCCGCCGGAGAGCTCCAGCTGCACCGCCGTCTCGTCCACATCGGACAGCCGGGTGACGTCGGCGAGGACCCGCTGCTGCGCCAGCGCGCGCACCGCGTCCGCCGCCGCCTGCCAACCGTCCAGCACCAGCGCCTCGTAGCGCATCTCGGTGGGCTTCGGCCGCACCCGCACCGCCACCTCGGTGATCACGCCCAGCGCGCCCTCCCCGCCGATCGCGAGCTGCCGCAGGTCCGGACCCGCGGCCGAGGCGGGCGCGGCACCGAGCCGCCACTCCCCCACCGGCGTCGCCACCCGCACGCCCTCCACCATGTCCGCGAACCGCCCGTACCCGGCGGAGGCCTGACCGGCGGAGCGCGTCGCCGCGAACCCGCCGATGGTGGCGCGTTCGAAGGACTGCGGGAAGTGGCCCAAGGTGAACCCGTGCGCGGCCAGCAGCGACTCCGCCTCCGGCGCCCGCACCCCCGCCTGCAGCACGGCGACCCGCGACACCGGGTCCACCGACACCAACCGGTCCAGCCGAGCCAGGTCCAGCGCCACCACGGCGCGCTTCGCGCCGCGCAGCGCGGTCACCCCGCCGACCACCGAGGTCCCGCCGCCGAAGGGCACCACCGCCACGTCGTGGCGCACGCACACCTCCAGCACCCGCTGCACCTGCTCCGGATCCGCGGGCAGCAGCACCGCGTCCGGCACCGCCAGGCCCACGCCGTCGCGGCGGCGCAGCAGGTCGCTGTAGGACAGGCCGCCCGTTCGCCCCAACCGGGCGGTGGCGCCGGTCTGCACCTGATGCTCGCCGAGGAGCTCCACGAGCTCCTCGCGCGCCTCCACGGGCAGTGCGCCGTCCGGCACCTCCAGCAGCGACGCCGGCGCGGCGGGCGTGCTGGCACCGTCCAGGCCGAGGCGCCCGGACAACCAGCGCAGCGCGTGGGTGGGCAGCGGTGCGGCACCGGCCCCGGAGGGCGTCCAGCCACCGCGCAGGGTGTGGTCGATCAACTCGCTCACCAGTACAGTGTTACACATGGCGCCGCAACGTCACAGCGCCGCGGGCTGGCCGGGACTTCCCACCCGGACCGCGGCGAACCGCGTCGAGGACACCGCGATCCTGCGCGCCGCGCGGGACAGCGTCCTCGCGCACGGGGTGCGGCGCACCACCCTCACCGACGTCGCCCGCCGCGCCCGCATCAGCCGGATGACGCTGTACCGGCGGTTCCCCGACGCCACCGCGCTGGTCGGAACCCTGGTGGGCTGCGAGTTCTCCGGCATCCTGCGCAGCGCCCGGGAACGGGAGAGCGGCGGGACCGCGCGCGAGCGGCTCGTCACCGCTCTCCTCGACGTCGTCGCACAGCTCCAGCGCTCCGCGCTGCTGCGCCGGATCATCGACACCGACGCCGAGCTGCTGCTGCCGTACCTCGTCGACCACCTCGGCAGCACCCAGCTCGCCGCGGAGGCATTCCTGCTCGACTACCTCGCCGACGGCCGCGCCGACGGCTCGGTGCGGAGCTCCGATCCCGCCGTGCAGGCCCGGGCGCTGCTGCTGCTCCTGCAGTCCTTCGTGATCTCCGCCCGGCCGGGCACCACCGGCACCGACCCCGACGCGCTGCACCGCGAACTGGGCGAACTGCTCGACGCGGCACTGCGCCCCGCACCCCGACCGACCGTCCCGGAGGCCCCATGAGCACCACGCCGCTGCCCGCGGGTTCGCTGCGCGCCACCTCGCTGAACGCGGCACGGCGCGCCACCGAGCTCACCGCGGCCGCCGAGGACGCGCTGGACCTGCTGGTGGTCGGCGGTGGCGTCACCGGCAGCGGCATCGCCCTGGACGCCGCCTCCCGCGGGCTGCGGGTCGCGCTGGTCGAAGCCGAGGACCTGGCCCGGGGCGCCGCGCGCTGGTGCGGCGAGGCCGCGCACGCCGGGCCGCACGGGCTCGTTCCGGGCGACCTCGCGCTGGCCAGGGAGAACGTCGTGGAACGCGACGTGCTCATGACGCGGACCGCGCCGCACCTGGTGCGCACGCTGCCGCAGCTCATCCCGCTGCACGAGGGCACGCCCCGCCGGACCGAAGCACTGCTGACCGCCGGGCTGCACGCGGCCGACGCGCTGCGCCGCACCGCCCGCACCCCGTCCGCGCTGCTGCCCGCGCCGCGCCGAGTGCCGGCCGCCGAAGCGGGGGCGCTGGTCCCCGGACTGCGCGCCGGAAGGCTGCGCGGCGGGCTGCTCGGCTACGACGGGCAGCTCCTCGACGACGCCCGGCTCGTCGTCGCCCTGGCCCGCACCGCCGCCGGGTTCGGCGCCCGCGTGCTCACCCGGGTGCGCGCCACCGCGCTGGACCGGAACGGCGCGGACGCCGTCGACGAGCGCACCGGCCGGCGGCTGCGGCTCTCCGCGCGGGCCGTGGTGAACGCGACCGGGGCGCGGGCCGCCGAGCTCGACCCCGAGGTGCGGCTGCGCACCGTCCGCGCCGCGCACCTGGTCGTGGACGCCGAAGCGGCAGGCATCACCGCCACCGGGCTGGTGCTGCCCGCCGAATCCGGGCGGTGGACCGCGCTGCTGCCGCAGGCCGACGGCACCGCGTTGCTCGGGCTCGCCGCCGAACCGGCCACCGGCCCCGTCCCCGCCGAGGCACCCGACTCCGATGTGGACTCGCTGCTCGCCGCGGTGTGCGAAGCGCTGGACGTGCCGCTGCGCCGGGAGCACGTGCTCGGCTCGTTCGCCGCGCTGCGCCCGCGGTACGACGACTCCGCGGGCAACCGCAAGGACTCCCCCGACCTGTTCCGCAAGCACGCGATCCGCACCTCGCCGGACGGCGTGGTCACCGTCGTGGGGGGGGGGGCGCCCCCCGCCGCCCCCCCGGGCCCCCCCCCCCGCGCCCCCCCCCCGCCCCGGCCCCCGGGGGCCCCCGCCCCCCCGG
>NZ_JAIUKC010000196.1:0-2793 GCF_020177435.1 Saccharopolyspora sp. 7B
CGCAGGCTGTGGGGGGGGTCTCCCTCGTCCAGCGCGGGCCGCGGGTTGCCCGGGCGGGGCCGCCCCCCCCCCCGCCCCCCGCCGGCGGCCCCCCCACGCCGTCGACACCGCGGTCCGCGCCGCCGGACTGCCCGCCGGCCCGTCCCGCACCACCGCGGTCCCGCTGGTCGGAGCCG
Organism: Saccharopolyspora sp. 7B; assembly: GCF_020177435.1. Lineage (NCBI taxonomy): Bacteria > Bacillati > Actinomycetota > Actinomycetes > Pseudonocardiales > Pseudonocardiaceae > Saccharopolyspora > Saccharopolyspora sp. 7B. Next base: position 177 of record NZ_JAIUKC010000196.1, read on the forward strand.
CCGAACGGGCTCGGCTGCACGAGATCGACGGTCCGCAGCGGCTCGTCGCCCGGCACGGCACCGAAGCCGCCCGGGTCGCCGCGCTCGCCGAACTCGACCCGGACCTCGCCGACCCCGTCGCACCCGGCACCGAGCTCACCGCCGCCGAAGTGCTGTGGGCGGTGCGGCACGAAGGCGCGCTCGACGCCGACGACGTGCTCGACCGCCGCAGCCGCCTCGGCATGCACCCCGAGCTGCGAGCGCGGGCCGCGCCCGCGGTGACCGCACTGGTCGACAAGGCCCTGCACGGTCTGCTCGGCTGACCCGCGGGGAATTCCCCCGGCGCCCACTCCGGCGCTGCCATCGGGGACGATGATCCGAGTCGGCAGCCGACCGGAGGAGGCGTTGCACGTGGTGGACAGCGGTCTGGAGATCGACCACATCTCCAAGCGCTACGGCGAGATCGCCGCCCTGCGCGACATGGTGTTCACCGTGGGACCCGGGGAGCTGTTCGGCTTCGTCGGCAGCAACGGCGCGGGCAAGACGACCACCATGCGCATCGCGCTCGGCGTACTCGCCGCCGACTCCGGCGAGGTCCGCTTCCGCGGCCGGCCGCTCGACCTCGACGTGCGCAGGCGCTTCGGCTACATGCCGGAGGAACGCGGGCTCTACCCCAAGATGAAGGTCGCCGAGCAGCTCGCCCACCTCGGCGAACTGCACGGCATGAGCCGTGCCGACGCCCGCGCCGCCGCCGAGCGCTGGACCGACCGGCTCGGCCTCCGGGAACGGCGCGACGACCAGGTGCAGCGGCTCAGCCTCGGCAACCAGCAGCGCGTCCAGCTGGCGGCGGCCCTCGTGCACGACCCCGACGTGCTGGTGCTCGACGAACCGTTCTCCGGCCTCGACCCGGTCGCCGTCGAAGTGATGGGCGAGGTGCTGCGCGAAACCCGCGACCGCGGCGTCCCCGTGCTGTTCTCCAGCCACCAGCTCGACCTGGTGCAGCGGCTCTGCGACCGGGTCGGCATCGTCCGCGGCGGCAGCATGATCGCTTGCGGCGGGGTGGACGAGCTGCGCGAGCGGGGGCCCGCCCGGCTCGTGGTGCACGCGCCGCAGGCCGCGCCCGGCTGGACCGACGGGCTCGCCGGCGTCCGCGTCCTCGGCCAGCAGCACGGCCGCAGCACCCTCGAACTCGCCGACGGCACCGACGACCAGGTGGTGCTGCGCGCCGCGCTCGCCACCGGGCCGGTGCACGAGTTCCGCCGGGACCGCCCCGACCTCACCGACCTGTTCCGCACCGTCGTCACCGAGGAGCCCGCCGCATGAGCCCCGCCCGCACCGTGTGGCTCGTCGCCCGCCGCGAGGTCAACACCCGCATCCGCACCCGATCGTTCCTGCTCAGCACGGCAGCGATCCTGGTGATCCTGATCGGCTACGCGGGGCTGATGTTCTTCATCGGGCAGCAGAGCGGCAGCACGAAGATCGGGTTCACCGGCCAGGCCACCGCCGTCGCCACCCCGCTGCGGAGCACCGCGGCCCGGCTCGGCACCACCGTCGAGAGCAGCCGGATCCCGGACCGGGCCACCGGGGAACGGCTCGTCGCCGACGGCGAGCTGGACGGGCTGGTCACCGGAGCCCCGGACGCGCTGCACCTGGTGGTGCGCGGCGAACCGGACTCGGCGGTGCGCACCGCGCTCGACGAGGTGGTGCGCCAGCAGGCCCTCGACGCCCAGCTCGCGATGGCCGGGTTGGAACCCGCCGACGTGCACCAGGTGCTGGCCGGAGCGCACGTGGACGTGCGCACCCTGGAACCCGCGGACCCCCAGCGCGACCAACGGCTCGGCGTGGCCGTGGGCGCCGGGATGCTGCTGTACTTCTTCCTGATCATGTTCGGGCAGGCCGTGGCGCAGGGCGTCGTGGAGGAGAAGACCAGCCGGGTCGTGGAGATCCTGCTGTCCACCATCCGCCCCGCCCAGCTGCTCGCCGGGAAGGTGCTGGGCATCGGCCTGGCCGGGCTCGCGCAGTTCGTGCTGATCGGCGGCATCGGGCTGGCCGCCGCCATGGGGTCCGGTGTGCTCGCGCTGCCGTCGACCGCGCTGGCCGGGACCTTGGTGTGGACGCTGGTGTGGTTCCTGCTCGGCTTCTACCTGTACGCGACGGTCCTCGCGGCGGCGGCCTCGCTGGTCTCCCGGCAGGAGGACCTGCAGAGCGTCGTCAGCCCGGTGATCATGGTGCTGGTGGTGCCGTTCCTGGTGGGGGTCACCGTGCTGGCGCAGGACCCGGAGAGCCGGCTGGGCGCGGTGCTGTCCCTGGTGCCCGGCTTCTCACCGGTGCTGATGCCGATGCGGACCGCGCTGGGCGTCGCCGAACCGTGGGAGTGCGTGGTGTCGGTGCTGCTCGGCGTCGCCGCGCTGCTGGTGCTGCTGCGGCTCGGTGGGCGGATCTACGCGAACGCGGTGCTGCGCACCGGAGCCCGGGTCAAGCTCACCGAAGCCCTGCGCCGCACCTGACCGGCAGGCCCGACCCTCCCGCTGCCCGGCAGGTCTTGGCCGTGTCTTGTCAGCGGCGAAGCCGCTGAGCGGAGACCCAGCACGCAACGGGACCACCCGCGGGTTCTCAGCGGTTCCCTCGCGAGGACAGC
>NZ_JAIUKC010000197.1:0-5884 GCF_020177435.1 Saccharopolyspora sp. 7B
GCGGGGGCACCTGGCGGGTGGGCTGCTGGCCGGGACGCTGCGGCGGCCTGAACTGCTGGGTGCTCTGCTCGTCCGGAGTCGCGGGGCCGCCCTGCTGCGCGGCTCCCTGCTGGCCCGGTCCCTGTTGGCCCGGTCCCTGCTGGCCGGGGCCGGGCTGGCGCTGGGTGCGCTGGTCCGCCGCGGGCGGCGGTGCCTGGGTGAACGAGGTCGGCAGGTCGAGCTTGCGACCGCCGCCGGAGTCGGCGGCGCGCTTCCCGGTCGGGGCGCCGTCCTCGTCGTCGAACGACGGGACCCACGCACCGGTCTTCTCGGAGGGCGCCTCGGCGTCCTGGTCCGCGCCGCGCGGCTGCTGCCCGTCGCCCGGCCAGTTCGGCTGGTCGCCGCCCTGCCGCGGACGACCCGGCGGCTGCTGCTGGCGCGTCCCCTCCCCGGGCCACGGTCCCGCACCCTGACCCGGTCCGGGCGGCGGCCCGGCGGCGCGCTGCTGCCCCGGACCCTGCTGCCCCGGACCCTGCTGGCCGGGACCCGGCGGCCCCGGGTTCGGCGGCGGCGGGTTCGGCAGGGCGCCCGGCGGCGGACCCGGCGGGCGCTGCGCGGCACCGGGTCGCTGCCCGGCGGGCGGCTGGTTCGCGGGGTTCGGCGGTCCGGCAGGCCGACCACCCGGCGGGGTGCCGCCCGGAGGCGGGGGGCCCTGCGGACGCGGACCCTGCTGCCGGGACGAGGGGGGCGTGGCCCGGTCGTCGGGGGAACCGGGATTGCGACCTTCGGGCTGCCGGGAGTGGCGGCCACGAGCTGGGTCGTCACGCTCGTCGTTCACGAGTTGGCCTCCAGGACAGGCGTCGTGCGACGCCAGGTGATGCATTCACGTCGGGGTGACCCCGCTTCGCGCGGGGCGGTGCTGCTCGTTCTCACGACCGGTTCACTCGGCCGCAGTCTTGCGCCGGGGGCGGCGGTTGTTCAAGTCACCGGTCCCGAGGACGTACGACTGCACCAGGTGGTTCCAACTGCACGTCCGACAGACTTCGACGACGTGCACGGTGAATTCCGCGAACAAGGCCGCCAACCGTTCCAGCTCATCGGGACCGCGAGCCGATCCCGATGCGTGCTTGAGTTCCTCGCCGAAGATCCACGAGACCAGCGTGAGCGGCTCCTTCCGGCACACCGGGCAGGTCACTTCGCTGGGCTCGCCGTGGTACTTCGCCGCCCGCAACAGGTACGGGTTCGCGTCGCAGACCTCCATCACCCCGACTCGGCCAGAGTGGACCTGCGCGAGCAGCGACCTGCGCTGCAACGCGTAATCCACCACTTGCCGTTGGGTCCGCACGAGGAACAGGGTACGTGTCCGATGCCGGTGCTCCATGCGCCGTTAGGGGCAGCGACCGCTTCCGTCGCGTGACCTGCGGTGTCGTGAGCAGCGCGGTTGGTCTCGACCTGCGAGGACCGGGGAAGCGCCGAAGATATACTCCTTTCTCGGGCAAGTACGGCTGGGGACGGCTCGAGCGCGGGAGGTGCGGATGCGCGAACTCGCCATGCCCGGCTTCCCGCAGCGCACCCGGTGCACCGGGCCCGAACTGCGGCGACTCCCCTCCGGCGACCGAGGTGGCCGGGGATCTCGCTGCGGGATGTTCTACCGGACGGCCGCCGCGCGCCCGCACCCCGGGTTGATCTTGAAACCCGGAGGCGCCGATGGTCCCGGTACCGGACGGGCCGCTCGTCCCCCGCTCGCCGGACCGCACCGCCGGAAGGTGATCGGTCCCACGGAGGCCGATCGGACGATTCGGGCGCCGCGCGGCGGATCCGCCCGATCCGCGGGAACAGCGCGGCCTCCCCGGCGGTTGTCGGGGAGGGCACCGGTGCGCGTTCCGGGAGTCGCGGGTGGCGGGAACCCGCGGCGACCGATCGGCACCGGTCGTCGGCTTGCCCAGGCGGGGGCCGCCCCCCCCCCCCCCCCACGACCCGCGCGCATCGTCCGCGCGACGGGCCACTTCCAGACCACGGCCCGGCCGGGCCTGATCCGGCCGATCCGGCTGCTCGCGCGACCCCGGGACCTCCGGGGCACCGGCGAGCGGGGAGAAGGACAACACATGACCTACAAGGAGGACCCTGCCATGAGCACAGACCGCCGCGAGGGCGCGGTTCGAGTGGCGATCGCCGGCGTGGGCAACTGCGCGGCATCGCTGGTGCAGGGCGTCCAGTACTACGCCGACGCCGACCCGGACACCCGGGTCCCCGGCCTGATGCACGTCCAGTTCGGCGAGTACCACGTGCGCGACGTGCAGTTCGTGGCCGCGTTCGACGTGGACGCCAAGAAGGTCGGCAGGGATCTCTCCGAGGCCATCGTGGCCAGCGAGAACAACACCATCAAGATCGCCGACGTCCCGCCGCTGGGCGTTCCCGTGCAGCGGGGCCGCACCCTCGACGGGCTCGGCCGCTTCTACCGCGAGACGATCGAGGAGTCCGACGAGGCGCCGGTCGACGTGGCGCAGGCGCTGCGCGACGCCGAGGTCGACGTGCTGGTCTCCTACCTGCCGGTGGGCTCCGACGACGCGGGCAAGTTCTACGCGCAGGCCGCGCTCGACGCCGGGGTGGCGTTCGTGAACGCGCTGCCCGTGTTCATCGCCTCCGACCCGGAGTGGGCCGCGAAGTTCACCGAGGCCGGCGTGCCGATCGTCGGCGACGACATCAAGTCGCAGGTCGGCGCCACCATCACGCACCGCGTGCTGACGAAGCTGTTCGAGGACCGCGGCGTGCACGTGGACCGCACGATGCAGCTCAACGTCGGCGGCAACATGGACTTCCTGAACATGAAGGAGCTCGAGCGGCTCGAGTCGAAGAAGAAGTCCAAGACCCAGTCGGTGACCTCGCAGGTCCAGCGCGACCTGGGCAAGCGCAACGTGCACATCGGCCCCTCGGACTACGTGCCGTGGCTGGACGACCGCAAGTGGGCCTACATCCGGCTGGAGGGGCGCGCGTTCGGTGACGTGCCGCTGAACCTGGAGTACAAGCTGGAGGTGTGGGACTCGCCGAACTCGGCGGGGATCATCATCGACGCGCTGCGCGCCGCCAAGATCGCGAAGGACCGCGGCATCGGCGGACCGATCCTGTCCGCGTCCTCGTACTTCATGAAGTCGCCGCCGGAGCAGTACTCGGACTCGGAGGCCTACCAGGCCGTCGAGGACTTCATCTCGGGCGACGTCGAACGCTGATGCGCCGTCCCCGCCAGGCCTCGGCCCGGCGGGGACGTTCAGCGCTGGAGCTGCTGCTCGGCGCGGGAGAGCACCGCGTGCGCGGTGGCGTTGCCGTTGGTGGTCACCCAGGAGACCCGCAGGTTCGGCCGGACCCGGGTGGGGCCGATCCGCATCGGCCAGCTGGCCATCCGGCGGGCCTGCTGGGCGATGGCCTCGCCGTTGCCGTTGGGGTGGTCGGCGACCAGCGCGAACTCGTCGCCACCGTACCGGGCGACGGTGTGCTCGTCGGACATGCCCTGCCGCAGCCGGCCCGCGAGGGTGCCGAGCAGCTCGTCGCCCCGGGCGAAGCCGTGCTCGGTGTTGAACGCGGCCAGCCGGTGCACGTCGAGCAGGACCAGCGTGGTGAGCATGCCGCGGGTGCGGGCGCGCACCAGGGACTGCTCCAGGCGGTCCAGCAGCAGCGCCCGGCCCGGGAGCCCGGTGAGCGGGTCGAGCAGGCCGCGGCTGTGCCCGACGTCGGTCTGCACGGCCTGCAGCAGGATCAGCACCCGGCGCTTCCCCTGCGCGCGCACCGCGTGGTAGTCCGCCCACAGCCGGGTGGGGTGGCCACCGCGCTCGACGACCATCGGGGTAGACAGCGGCGAGCCGGCGCGCAGCACCTGTCCGGCGAGCTCGGACCAGTCCGGCATCGCGGCACCGGTGTCGTCGCGCACCTTCCAGCCGCTGGGTCGCGCACCGGTGAGCAGATCGGACTTCGTCAGCTGCATGAGGTCCGCGGCGACGTCGTTGGTGGCGAGCACCTGGCCGCGCTCGTCCGTGAGCAGCACGCCCACGGTCAGTCCGGTGATCAGTTCGTCCCAGATCGGCGGCAGCTGGGATGGCGCGGTCACGTCGAGGACACTCATTCGGCCCCTCCTCCCCACCAAACGGAGCAGTCCATTGGACTCTCCTCTGCGGAGAGGCCTGAATTCAAGAGCATCACTACCACCCGTAATGGTGGTATTTACCGAGCGCGAATGACGCTGCGTCAGCAACTACCCGGGTCAAGCCCGAAGCGCCACCCGATGCGGGAAACGAGACGTCCATAAGGCGGATGATCTTCGACTGCGGTGCGCCCTCCGAGCCGCTCCGGTTCCGCCGGGCTCCGGCCCGATCAGCGCCTGCCTCTACGCTGGGTCCCGGCCGCCTGAGATCGGCGGCACCCCCGCATCGATGACCAGGACGGTGACCCTCGTGGCGGTGAGCGGACCGGATGACGCGACGCGACGACCCTTCGGCGAGGTGATGCGCGACCTCGCCAGGGAGAACCGCAGGCTGCTGATCGCCATCGGCGTCGCCGAACTGCTCGCCGTGCTGCTGGTCTCCACGATCAGCCCGCACGACCACATCGACGGCGAGGTCTACCGGCTCGGCGCCCGCGCCTGGCTCCAGGGCAAGGACATGTACGGCCCGCTGCCCGCGACCGAGTCCGGGCTGAAGCTGCCGTTCATCTACCCGCCGTTCGCGGCGATCCTGTTCGCGCCGCTCGGGCTGGTCTCCAAGATGGCGGCCGTGTCGATCATCATGCTGGTGTCGCACCTGGCGCTGCTGGTGACGCTGTACCTGGTGCTCAGCGCCTCCACCTTCCTGCGCGGGCAGCGGGACCGGGTCGTGCTGTGGACCGGCGTGGTGCTGCCGCTGGCGACGCTGTCCGAACCGGTGCTGGAGACGCTGACCTACGCGCAGATCAACCTGGTGCTGATGGCGCTGGTCGCGGTGGACTGCCTGTGGCGCACCGGGCCGGGGCAGAAGGTGCCGTACCCGCGCGGGCTGCTGATCGGCATCGCCGCCGGGATCAAGCTCACCCCGGCCGCGTTCCTGCTGTTCTTCCTGCTGCGCAAGGACTTCAAGCCGATCGCGATGGCGGCGCTCGGCTTCGCCGGGACCGCCCTCATCGGACTCGTGCTCGCCTTCGAAGGCACGAAGAAGTACTGGACGCAGGAGGTGATGGCCACCGGCAACGTGTCCTTCGGCCCCACCTTCACCGGCAACGCCTCGGTGTACGCGGGCAACCAGTCGCTGCGCTCGGCGCTGACGAAGCTCGGCGTCGGGAACGTGACGATGGTGCTCGTCGTGGTGACGCTGCTGGTGCTGGCGCTGGCCGTCGCGGGCATGCTGCACGCGCTGCGGCAGCGGGACCTGCCGATGGCGGTGACGCTCAACGGACTGCTGTCGCTGCTGATCTCGCCGATCTCCTGGTCGCACCACTGGGTGTGGGCGATCCCGGCGGTGGTGCTGCTGGCGGGAGCCGCGGTGCGCCGCTCCGACTGGGGGCTGCTGATGATCGCCGGGCTGGCGGCGTCGCTGTGCACGCTCGGACCGATGTGGAAGGTGCCGCAGGGCAAGGGCCGGGAACTGCACTGGAACCCGCTGGAGCACCTCGTCGGCAACGCGTACGTGTACCTGGGGCTGGCGCTGCTGGCCTACTACGCCTACGGCTTGTGGCGCTCCCACCGGCTCGGGAGGCGGACCGCGGAACCCGACGAACCGCAGATCTCCTCCACCCCCGCCTGACCTGCCCGCCCGCCGCGCGCGGGCACCCCGGAACGCGGAACGGGGGGGGCGCGCGCGCCCGGCCGGGCGGCGCGGGCCGCGGGGGGGGCGGGGCGGCGGGGGGAATGCCGCCGGGCCGGAGGCGCGGCGCCGGGGCGGGGGCG
>NZ_JAIUKC010000198.1:0-11421 GCF_020177435.1 Saccharopolyspora sp. 7B
CCGGTCGTCCTGTCCCGGGGCCGCCGCGAGCTGGCGCGGGGGGCGCCGCCGTTCTGGTCGGGGTGCTTCTTATGCGCTGGAACTCGACGGTGTCGTCGAGGCCGCGCGGCTGGGCCGCGAGGCCCGGGATCGGGATGGTGTGCCCCTGCGCCGCGTTGATCGACGGGGGCGCGCCGAGGGCCGGCAGCTCGATGCCCACCGGTTCGGCGGCCCGCGGCTCCGGCGGCAGCGGGCTGGCCAGGATCCGGTCCCGCTCCGGGGTGGTCGCGTCCAGCTCGTCGAGCACGTCCACCCGCACCGGCACGTCCTCCGGGGTCGCGCTGAACCGGGGGACCGCGGCCAGGAACGACACGGTCGGCCGGTCGTCGGCCCGCGGGCCGAGCTCGCCCAGCGCCTCGGTGAGCCTGCCCGCGGTGGGGCCGGTGAGCTGCCCGCCGCCGAACGCGGTCAGCTCGCCGCCGAGCGGCATCGGGACCTGCACCGGTTCGCCGTCGCGCGCCAGCACGAGCGGCCCGGACAGCGCCGGCGGCACCTGCGGGTGGTCCTGGTGCTCGCCGGGCACCTGCAGCGCCACCTGCTCGGAGCGGGCGGCGGGCACGTGCGGGGCCTCGGCCAGGGCGACCACGAGCAGCGAGGGCGGGACCTCGTGCAGCCGGACGTCCGGGCCGGGCAGCTCACCGGAGGTGAGGTCGACGTCGGCCGAGTCGAGCAGTCCGGCACCGAGAGCCGCGGGCGCCGCCCGCTCCGCCCCGTCCCCGCCGAGCGCGCCGCCCCACAGGGCGACGATGCCGTCCTCGGGGTCCACCGTCGCCGGGTCGACCAGCGGGATGATCAGCTCGCCGGTCACCTCCGGCACCTTCGCCTCGGCCGGGTGGCCGTGGCCGCCGCGGACGATGTCGCCGATCGGACCCGCCCAGCTCAGCGAGCGGTGGAAGCCTTCGGCCGGGGTGCGCACCTCGGCGCCGCGGCGGAGGCTGTGCCGCCCGTCGCCCGGTGCGGGCCGCGCGGTCGCCGGATCGCCGACCCAGCCCGCGAGCTGCATGTCCGGCCGTGCGGGGTCCAGGTCGCGCAGGACCGGGATCTCCTGCGTCATGTCGTGCTCGACGGCGGGGAGCAGGTCGCGCACCGGGTCGATCTTCCCGGTCAGCACCAGCGCCCGGTAGCGGCCGGTGTCGGCGTTCACGTGCGCCGCGAACGAGTGCGCCAGCTGCGGCCGGGCGTCGTCGGCGTCGAACGCGGGCGGCACGGAACCTCCCCGTTCCGGATCGGCTGGTGACCTGTCGTACCGGGTGCCCAGGCTGCCGTGGTCCCCGTCTCCGGACGGGCCGGTGCCTTCGGCCGCGGCCATCGTGGTTCCCACGGCCAGCACACCACCGGTGACCAGCGCGGCACGCACGCCGCGCTTCGCCCAAGTCTGCATGCGGTCTCCTTCGGATATTTCCCCGTTCGGGCGGGGAAAGCAATGGTTTCGAGAGGTGCCGTCATCGGACGTTGACCACAGTCCGGCGGCGTTGGGACGAGTGCGCTTCGGAGCGCGGCGAGCGGATCGCCGCGGCGCTCGCTCAGTCCGGGGTGGTGCCGGGGGACGGCGCGGAGGTGCCGTTGAGCGCGGAGTCGGCGGTCCGGCCGGCCGAGCGCAGCGCGGTGAGGCCGGCCGCGGCGGCGGGCAGCGGCCGGGTCATGCCGACGCCGCCGTTCCCGCCGCTGCCGTCGGAGGTGTGCCCGGCGGTGCCGGTGGCGGGCGGCGTGGTGACGGCCTTGCCCGGCGACCACGGTGCGCGGTGGCCGGGCGCGGCGGGCGCGGCGGCCACCTCGCTCGTGCCGTGCGCGGTGAACACCGCGGAACCGGTGGCGGGCGCCGCCGCGGGGTTCGCGGGTGCGGGCAGCGCCCCGGCCGTCGGAGCCGGCGGGTCCGGGAGCCGCGGCTCGGCAGGCGCCGGCCCGGGAGCCGGCAGCGGCGCGGGAGGTGCGGACGGCGCGGGAGCGCCCGGGCTGACGCCGTGCCACAGCGGGGCGGTGAGCTTGCCGAGCCCGTCGGCGACCGGCCGGGTCAACCCCTCCAGCGGTGCGGGCCGGTCGGCCCCGGGTTCCGGGACGAGCGCGCCGCGCACCGGGCGCAGCAGCGATCCCGCGCCGTGCAGCGCGGTCGACACCGGCTCCGCCTCCGCCACGCGGCCGACGAGGTGCTGCGGTGCGAGGTCGGCGAGGGAGAACTGGCCGGGATCGGTGGCGGGGTCCGGCGCGTCCACTTCGGACTCGTCAGGTCGCGGCGCGGCGTCCGGCTCGCTCGCGGCGTCCGGCTCGCTCGCGGGTTCCGCGGCGCGGGCCAGCGGTTCGGCGATGTGGTGCACGACGGTGCCCACCTGGCGGACCGGCCTCGGCAGGTCGTCCGCGCGCTCCGGCGGGTCGGTGCGGTGTTCCGGTGCGGCGGCGCGGTGTTCCGGTGCCGCGGTGCGGTGTTCCGGTGCCGCGGCGGGGTCGGCGGGCAGGTCGGGCACGAGGTCGGCGACGCGGTCCGATGTGGACTCGTGGGCGCCTCCGGACGCCGCGGGCAGGTCGACCAGCGCGGGGTCCGCACCGGCGTTCCCGGCGAACCAGCCGACCGAACTCCCCGCGGCCGCCGCTCCGGCGACGACCAGCGTGCGGGCCAGCAGCCGCCATCCGCGGCCACCGCCTGCTGTTCGGAGGCTGTCCGACATCTGCTGGTCCGGTTCCACTTTCCGTCGGGGCTGCATGTCCGCTAGCGACCCTCCGTTCGACCGGCGCGGTTGCGCCGTTCGGCGGCTTGATCGACGTGCACTGCCGACGGGCACTCTGTCAGCAGGCGGAGCGCGGACCTAGCGATCTCGCCCAACACCCCCGGATCGGGTGACAAATCCGCTCGGCGCCCGGATTGCGCCGACCGCACCGGGAACGACCTCGTCGCGGCTACGGTGGCGTGGTGAGCAACGCGAAGATCGCACCACCGGATGATGCCGCCGCCCACGTGCCGCGGGTACTGCGAGTCACGGCGGCCGTGTGCTGGCGCCTGCTGGTCGTGCTCGGCATGTTGTACGTGCTGAGCCTGGCGTTGGGCAGGCTCTACGTCGTGGTCATCCCGGTGGCCATCGCACTGCTGCTGGCGGCGCTGCTCGCCCCGGCGGTGTCCTGGCTGGCGCGGCGGAAGGTGCCGCGGGCGATCGCGACGGCGGTGGTGCTCGTCGGCGGGCTGGCGCTGGTCGGCGGCGTGCTGACCTTCGTGATCAACGCGTTCATCAACGGCTTCCCCGAGCTGCAGCGGGAGATCCTGCGCAGCCTCGGGCAGATCCGGGGCTGGTTGCTGCAGGGGCCGCTGCACCTGCGCGAGGAGCAGATCGACGAGTACCTGGGGCAGGCCGCCCGCTGGTTGCAGGAGAACCAGGCGGCGCTGACCAGCGGTGCGCTGTCCACGGCGTCCACGTTCGGCAACTTCCTCACCGGCCTGGTGCTGGCGCTGTTCACGCTGATCTTCTTCTTGCACGACGGCCGCCGGGTGTGGCTGTTCCTGATCGGCCTGGTGCCCTCGCACGTGCGGGGCCGGGTGGACGTGGCCGGGATCCGCGGGTTCGCCTCGCTGGTCGGGTACGTGCGGGCGACGGCGCTGGTGGCGGTCGCCGACGCGGTCGGCATCGGCATCGGGTTGACGCTCATCGGGGTGCCGCTGGCGCTGCCGCTGTCGGCGCTGGTGTTCCTCGGCGGGTTCGTGCCGATCGTCGGCGCGGTGGCCTCCGGTTCGGTGGCGGTGCTGGTGGCGCTGGTGACCAGCGGCTGGGTGAACGCGCTGCTGGTGGTGCTGGTCGTGCTGCTGGTCCAGCAGGTGGAGGGCCACATCCTGCAGCCGCTGTTGCTGGGCCGCGCGGTGCAGGTGCACGCGCTGGCCGTGGTGCTGGCGATCAGCGCGGGCGTGGTGCTCGGCGGGATCGTCGGCGCGCTGCTGGCGGTTCCGGTGGTGGCGGTGCTGAATTCGGCGATCCGCTCGCTGACGGCAGGCGAGGACGAGTCGACGCCGGTGGAGGCGACGGATCCGCACGAGGCCGAACCACCGGCTCCGGATTCCGCGGCCGACGGCGCGGAGCGGGACGATGCCGGTGAGTCCGGTGCGGAACGCCGTTCCGACGGCGGGTCCGGGAAATCCTCGGCCGGTGGTCCCGCGGATTCGGCTGGTCCCGATTCCGATTCCCGCTGATCGGGAGCGAACGATCGAAAATCGAAACGAGTCCGGGCCGGAAAGGGGTGCATCCCGCCGGCCCGGACCCGTTCCGGAGGACCGCCCCGAAATCCGCTCGCGAATGGTGCGCGAAAGCCGAGATCAGGCGAACGTCACCGCATTCCGCCCCGACGATTTCGCCGTCAGCAGCGCCGCATCCGCGGCCACCAGCAGATCGGGCAGCTCGTAGCCGAACCGTGCGGTGGTCGATACCCCGACGCTCACCGTCACGCCGGTCAGCTCGCGCGGCCGCCCCATGGTGTCCCGGGTCGGCACCGACAACGCGGCCACCGACAACCGGATCCGCTCGGCCACCGCGTGCGCCACCTCCGGGCACGCGTGCGGGAGCAGCACCACGAACTCCTCCCCGCCGAACCGGCCCACCAAGTCCTCCTTGCGCACGCTGTCCCGCAGCATCACCGCGACCGCCGCCAGCACCGCGTCCCCAGCGAGGTGCCCCACCTCGTCGTTGACCCGCTTGAAGTGGTCCAGGTCGAGCAGCAGCAGCGCGGCACCGCGGTCCCGCGCGCACGCCCGCCGCAGCTCCATCCGCGCCATCCGGTCCCAGTGCAGCGCGTTCGCCAACCCGGTCTTGCCGTCGCGCTGCGCCGACCGCCGCCAGTGCGGCAGCTGCCCCGCCAGGTCCAGCAGCGCCAGCATCGGCGCGCCCAGCACCGCGACCTCCGGCTCGCGCAGCACCGCCATCCCCAGCACACCGCCGAAGCAGGCCGCCACGATGCCCAGCAGCACGTCGATCGGCTCGCCCACCACGTCCTCGCGCGGCGCCCCCGGGTCGCGCAGCCGCAGCCCGATCCCCACCAGCAGCGCCCGCACCGCCAGCAGCGTCGTCCCCGCGAGCACGATCAACGCCGGATCCCACCGGGGGTCCTCCCAGCCGATGACCCAGCGGGCCGCGAACACCGCCAACGTCGTGGAGGCGGTGACGAACAGCCAGCGGTGCGGATCGGGCCGCGCCTCCAGCACCCCGTGCAGCGCCGGGCCGAGCAGCAGCAGCACCAGCAGGTTCGGCGGCAGCACGAGCCCACCGGCCGCCAGGTAGGCGATGTGCACGGTCCACGGGTCCCGGCGCACGCCGCTGCGCAGGTGGATGGTCACCGAGGTCGCGATGATGACGGCGGCCGCGGTGCCGCCGAGCATGCCGAACCGGAACCACTCGGTGCGCGTCGGCGGCGAGTTCAGCAGCACCACCGGGAGGACCAGGCCGATGGCGGCGGCCTGGGTGAGCAGCACGTGGATCAGTGCGGGTGCCCGGAGCCGCCACAAGGGCCACGGCGCCATGATTCCTCACGTCTCTTCCTCGCCCGGACGGGCGAGCGGTCATTGATCCGATCGACTTTTCCGGAAACGCGCGAATGGCGGTGCCCCACTGCAGCCAAGTACCGGATCGGTTACTACTCCCGAGCCTGGCACAACTAGATCAACCGTGGAAACCCGGCTCTCAGGTCCATTCGGGTAGATCCGCTCGGTGATGACAAACACCGAGCGTGTTCACCGATCGTCGGCTCACGCAACTCGATCGGTACGGCAGGATGGTCGATCGGGAGGGAACAGCCGTGATGTCGAAGAACACCGCGCCGCAAGGCGTCCGGGTGGCCGATGGGCGCTCGCCGTTGTGGCGCGCGCACAACTTCTTCCGCTCCGTAGGACTCGGGTACGCGGTGCTGTGGTTCGCGATCCAGTTCCCCGCCTACCAGCGCCCGGCCCTCGCGGTCGTCGAGATCCTCGTCATGATCGGCTGGACCGTGTTCACCGTGTGGCGGTTCCGGCGGCGGGAGGGCCGGACGAACGCGCTGGTGCTCGCGGACCAGGTGCTGATCTCGGTGCTGTTCCTCGGCAACGAGCTGATCATGACCGAAGAGCAGATGCGGCAACTGGCGCCGTCGGTCATCACCATGTGGCAGCCGTCGATGGTGACGCTGGCCGGCGTGCAGTGGGGCTGGATCGGCGGCGGGATCTCCGGCGCGGTCTCCGCCCTGATCAACTTCGCGATCCGGGACGTCTACGCGCCGCTGATGTTCCAGGACGCGGTGCTGCTGATCGGGGCGGGCCTGCTGTTCGGGCTGGCCGCGGACACCGCCCGCCGCTCCACCGAGCGGCTCAGCCAGGCGCTGCGCGCCGAGGCCGCGACCGCCGAGCGGGAACGGCTCGCCCGCTCCATCCACGACAGCGTGCTGCAGGTGCTGGCGCGGGTGCGCAACCGCGGCGTCGAGCTCGGCGGGGAGGCCGCCGAACTCGCCCGGCTCGCCGGGGAGCAGGAGATCGCGCTCCGCTCGCTGGTCGCCACCGCTCCGCCCGAGCACGACGCGGAGGGCGAGGTGGACCTCGTCGCCCGGCTCCAGGTGCTGCGCACCGGCAAGGTGCAGGTGTCCGTCCCCGCCACCGACGTGCGGCTGCCCGAGCCGATGGGCTCCGACGTGCTGCTGATCGTGCGGGAGGCGCTGGAGAACGTGGACCGGCACGCGGGCCCGGATGCCCGCGCTTGGGTCTTGCTCGAAGAGCTGCCGGACGAGATCGTGATCAGCGTCCGGGACGACGGCCCGGGCATCGCCGCGGGCAGGCTGGCCGAAGCCGCCGCGGAAGGCCGGATGGGCGTGGCCCAGTCCATCCGCGGCCGCGTCCGGCACCTGGGCGGCACGATCTCCCTGGACACCACCCCGGGAGAAGGCACCGAGTGGGAGATCCGGTTACCGCATCCGCACCCGGCCCCGGCGGGGGCGGGCGGACGCGCGAGATCGGTGGCCGAGAAGATGTTCCCCCGGCGGACGGCGCCCGCCGCGGACCCGGACCGATCGGACGACCGGGATGCCGACCCGGCACCGCGCGGAGGAGGAGAAGGATGACCGAGCCGCACGTGTCGGTGATGGTGGTCGACGACCACCCGATGTGGCGCGACGGGGTTTCGCGAGATCTCGCCGAACGCGGCTTCGAGATCCGCGCGACCAGCGGGGACGCGGTGTCCGCGCTGCGGATCGCGCGCACCGTGCGCCCGGACGTGGTCCTGATGGACCTGAACCTCGGCGACACCTCCGGCGTCGACGCGTCCCGGCAGATCACCCAGGAGATCCCCGGGACCCGGGTGCTGGTGCTGTCCGCGAGCGGGGAGCACAGCGACGTGCTGGAGGCGGTGAAGGCGGGCGCCTCCGGCTACCTGGTCAAGTCCGCCTCGGTGGACGAGCTGGTCGACGCCGTGCGCCGCACCGCGGCCGGGGACGCCGTGTTCACCGCCGGCCTGGCCGGGCTGGTGCTGGGCGAGTACCGGCGGATGGCGGTGTCACCGGGCGCCGAATCGCAGGCCCCGCAGCTCACCGACCGGGAGACCGAGGTGCTGCGGCAGGTGGCGAAGGGGCTCACCGCGCGGCAGATCGCGAACAAGCTGGTCATCTCGCACCGCACCGTGGAGAACCACGTGCAGTCCACGCTGCGCAAGCTGCAGCTGCACAACCGGGTCGAGCTGGCCCGCTACGCCATCGAGCACGGCCTCGACGCCGACGGCGAAGCGGGCGCCGCGCCGAGCTGACGCCGCGCGGGAGCCCCCACCCGCAAGATCCGCCCCGATTCACCCGACCCGGCGACCACATCGGTCGCCGGGTCGTTCCGCGTCCGGCCCCGGGGCGCCCTTCCCCCTGCGCAACGGGCGGTTTCACCCCAGGTGACGGGCCGGGCCCCACCGGTCGCCCACGCGAGTGCCCGGCGCGCACCGTGACGGGCGGGTGACGGGTCGGTGACGCCGGGTCTGGCGTACTTCCGGCCAGCGGCGCAAGAGGCCGCGGTTCGAAAGTTCGTCAACTCGATGAGGAGTACGACCGTGAACGTTTTCGAGATCTCCGAGCTGGAACTGTCCGCCGAGCTGCTGCCGACGCGCGAGGCCCTCGGTTCGTTCAACTTCGCCGACCTGTACGCGACCAACACCGCGGTCGCCATCAGCGGCGAGGGCGACGCCGTCGCGATCGCGAACCAGGACATCGACCTCGGCCAGGAAGGCTGATCCAGCCACCTGACCCGGTCCTCCTGCGGACCGCCCTGGTGACCCCGATGGGGGATATCGGGGTCACCTCCCGCGGCGACGCCGCCGCGGCCGTCTTCCACTCATCTCTACATCTGGAGCACATCGTGAACTTCGAGACCTGTGCGGAGCTGCTGCCCGCTCGCGAGGCCCTGGGCAGCCTGAACTGGGCCGACGTCTACGCCACCAACACCGCGGTCGCCATCAGCGGCGAGTGCAACGCCGTGGCGCTCGCCAACCAGGACATCGACCTCGGCCAGAAGGACTGACCTGTCCTGACCGAGTTCCCGGTCGCGCGCCGGGGAAAACCGTCGGCGCGCGGCCGGGCACCACCTAGGAGGAGAAGACATGAACGAACTGGAGCTGGCCGGGCAGTCGGCCGAGCTGCTGCCCCGCCGCGAGGCCACCAGCCTCGTCGACGTCACCACGGTCGTGCCGGTGAACGTCGGCGTCGCGGTCAGCCTCGGCGGCGACGCCGCGGCGATCGTCGGCCAGTACACGAACGTGGAGTAAAAGCGGATATCGGACGTGCCGGCCGGCCGGGGGCGGGGATTTCCCCGTCCCCGGCCGGTTTTCCTGGAGGGGAACCATGTCAGAAACCACCCAGGTCGGGCCGGGCGCACCCGCCGAGCCCGCCTCGTCCACCCCGCGGAGCCGACGCCGCACCGGCTCGCCCCCGGTGCCAGCGCAGGCCACCCACCGGGACGCGCCACCACCCGAGCCCGAGGCCCCGGAAGCCGCCGCCACCGCCGAGGTGGACGAGCACGCCGTGCCGCAGCTCGCGGCGGGGGTCTCGCTGTGCGGCCGGTACGAAGGCGCCGGGTACACCGATCCGCGTTTCCTCATCGCCCGCGCCGACGGCCAGATGGTGCTGGTGTCGGAGCTGCTCTACGAGGTGACCACGCACATCGACGGCCGTCGCGACCTCCGGGAGATCGCCGCGCGGGTCAGCGCCGCCGCGGGCCGGGAGATCTCGCCGCTCGGCATCGGCTACCTGGTCGCCGAGAAGCTGCACGCCCTGGGCGTGGCGGCGCTGGACGAGCCGGTGGCGAACGCGCCGCGCGCCGACCCGCTGCTGGCGCTGGCGCTGCGCGGGGTGCTGCTGCCCGCGAAGGTGGTGCGGCCGCTGGCCGCGGTGCTCGCGCCGCTGTTCCAGCCGATCCTGGTGGTGGCGGTGCTGGCCGGGATGCTCGTGGCCGACGTGGTGCTGGTCGCCTCCGGCGCGTTGGACCCGGCGTTCCACTCGGCGGTCGGCGACCCGGTGCAGGTGCTGGCGCTGATCGTGCTGCTGATCAGCTCCACGCTGTTCCACGAGACCGGGCACGCCGCGGCCTGCCACTACGGCGGCGGCAAGCCGGGCGCGATCGGCGTCGGCATCCTGCTGATCTTCCCGGCGTTCTACACGAACGTCACCGACGCCTACCGGCTGAACCGGGCGGGCCGGTTGCGCACCGACCTGGGCGGGCTGTACTTCAACGCGATCTACATCCTGGCGGTGGCCGCGCTGTTCTGGGCGACGCACTTCCCACCGCTGGCGGTGTTCATCGTGCTCAGCCACATGCAGATGCTGCAGCAGCTGCTGCCGCTGATCCGGATGGACGGCTACTACATCCTCGGCGACCTGGTGGGCGTGCCGAACCTGTTCGGACTGGTGCGGCCGATGGTGCGCAAGGCGCTGGGCAAGCAGCAGCCGGGCGAGTCCGCCGGGGAGGCGCTGCGGCCGCGGGTGCGGCTGCTGGTCACCTGCTGGGTCGCGGTCGTGGTGCCGGTGCTGTTCCTGGCGGTGGCGCTGCTGTTCGTGCGGGTGCCGCGGTACCTGGGCACGGCGCTGGAGCGCGGGCAGGACTACTGGCTCAGCGGGGCCGCGGGCTTCGCGAACGGGCACGTGCTGGCCGGGGTGCTGGCGGTGCTGTCGATGTTCGTGCTGCTGCTGCCGTGGATCGGCGGCATCGCGTTCGTCATCCGCACCGGGCGCAAGATCGGTGCCTGGTACCGCAAGAAGCACCCGCGCTACGTGCCGCGGCACCGGGCGCCGGCGACCCGCAACCGGCTCGGCCTGCGCATCTCGTGAGCAGCCGGAACGTCACCCCGGGTAGTCGTGTAACGGCGCGCCGTCACCGCCACGACGCCACCGGTGACGGGTCATGCCTGCGTGTGGCCCGTCTTGGCCGGAACAAGGGGGGAACCATGAGCGAGGGACCTGCGCGCCCGATCCCGCTCCCGAGACCGCAAGCCGCGCCGCGGCTGCAGCTGACCCTGCTGGGCGGGTGGTCGCTGCACTGCGACGGCGCGGGAGTGGCCGTTTCCAGCAACGGGCAGCGCCTGCTGGCGCTGCTGGCGCTGCGCGGGCGGACGCAGCGCGACCTCGTGGCGGGCACGCTGTGGCCGGGCAACGACGACCAGAGCGCGCTGGCGAGTCTGCGGACCACGCTGTGGCGGGTGCGCAGGCGGGTGCAGGGGGCGATCGTCGGCGGGGGGCCGGAGATCGGGCTGGGGGAGCAGGTGTCGGTGGACGTGCACGAGCTGACGTCCACGGGGCAGCGGCTGCTGCGGCAGGAACCGGTGGCCGACTGGGCGGCGATCGGCCACACCCTCGCCCGGCAGGACCAGCTGCTGCCCGGTTGGTACGAGGACTGGGTGCTGGCCGAGCGGGAGCGCCTGCAGCAGTTGCAGGTGCACGCGCTGGAGATCGCCGCGGAGCGGCTGGTGCAGTCGAGCCAGCTGGCGACCGCGCTGGAAGTGGCGCAGGCGGCGACCGTCGTCGAACCGTTCCGCGAGACCGCGCACTGCGCGGTGGTCGAAGTGCTGCTCAAGCAGTCGAACCCGGCGCAGGCCCTGCGCCACTACCGGCGGTACGAGCAGCTGCTGGACCGGGAGCTGGGCATCGAACCGTCGCGGCGGCTGCGGGAGCTGGTGCGCCCGGTGCTCGGCGACCACGTGCGGGCCTGACGGGGGTGGACCCGGACGCCCGCGGGTGTCCGTGGGCGACGGGCTCCGCTGGGGATGGAGCTCGCCGCCCGCCGCGCCGGGGGGGGGGGCGCCGGCGGCCCCCCCCCCCCGGCGGGCCGCCCCCCCCCCCCCCCCCCACGACCGGGGCATCGATCTCGACGGCGGTGGCCGGTTTCCCGGCGACCATGCCCCGCACGGTCACCCGACCGGCGGCGATCAGTTC
>NZ_JAIUKC010000199.1:0-16861 GCF_020177435.1 Saccharopolyspora sp. 7B
CTCTTCTCGTGCGCGCCGGGTTGTCGGTGGGCGGGGGCAGGATGTGGGTGTCCGGCGGGCTTCTCGGGACGGGACGCGCCTACCTGCGGTTATCGAACTTGTGTTCGCTCTTTGGTGTGAACGCCTTGACGGCGGGCTCCTGGCCAGGGTTTACTTGAGCCAGTCGAACAAGGGTTCGATCTTCGGTCGGGTCGGGAACGACCTGCGGTGCGGTCCAGGGGCGGGGTGCCCGGGCCTGCCGGTGACCGGGGACTCCGGGCGTCGCGGGGGCGCGCGGAACGAGGGTGATCGGGACGGTGATGTCGAGGAAGGGACGCAACGGCAACGGCGGCGGTCCGCAGTGGAACGGGGACCGCCGGAAGTACTGAACTACCGGAAAGAAACTCCGGAGCGGTCGCCGTCGGGGGGCGGTCGTTCCACGAGGTGGTGCCGTTCGGGTGCAGACGGCACGTCCTCACCGCTGTCTCCCCACAGCGGACGTGGGTGCCCGAGACGGGGTCGGGCATCCCTGCGAACGAGGTGGGGAGACAGCGGATGTCCGCGAGCACGTCCTTGGTGGCGTTGGACGGGGTGACCACGGCTCACGGGGTGTCCGTGGCCACCTCGGTCGCCGAGGCGGGTGGCGATCCCGTTGCGGGACGGGTGCTGCCCGCGCGGGCGGAATTCGCCGCCGTGCTGCCATGGCCAGGCCTGCGCCGTGGCAGCACGGTGGCGGTGCACGAATCGACTTCCCTGCTGTTCGCCCTGCTGTCCGAGGCGACGGCGGAAGGATCTTGGGCAGCGGTCGTCGGGCTCCCGGGGATCGGCTTGACCGCGGCGGCCGAGGCAGGCGTGGAGTTGTCCCGGCTGGCCTTGGTGCCGAACCCGGGGGACGACCCGGTCGCCGTGATCGCGGCCCTGCTGGACGGGGTGGATATGGTGGTGGTCGGCCGCCCGGGACTGGTGACCGAGGCCGACGCCCGCCGGTTGTCCACCCGGGCCCGGCACCGCGGTGCGGTGCTGCTGCCGTTCGGTGCCTGGCCGGGTGCCGAAGTGCGGTTGCGGTGCGGGCAGGCGCGGTGGCGCGGTGTGGGGCAGGGCCACGGGCACCTGCGGGAACGCGAGGTCACCGTGCGCGCGGGCGGACGCGGGGCGGCCTCCCGGCCGCGCTCGTGCCGGATGCTGCTGCCGGGACGCGGCGGGCCAGCGGCACCGCTGGAGTCCCCCGCGCCGTGGGAACCCGCCGCGCCGTTGGGGCCCGCCGCGCCGTTGGAGCCCGTGGCACCGCTGGAAACCGTGGCTTCGCTGGAAACCGCCGCTCGGCCGGGACCTGCGGCTCGGCCGGAACCGTCGACGCCGCTGGAACCGGTGGCGCCGTGGGAACCTGCGGCTCGGCCGGGACCGTCGACGTGGGAACCCGCTGCGAGGTCCACGGCCGCCACGGGTTCGGGCGGAGGAGCCGGTTCCGGGCGGAACGCGGGCTCCGACGGGGTGCCGGATTCCGCCGGTGGGGCGAGGTCCAACGATGTCGGGCCCCACGGCACCGGCCCAGGAAGCGCCTGCGCCAGCGGGGCGGTGAGGTCCAGCGGAGCAGCGCGGTCCAGCGGAGCAGCCGGGTCCAGCGGGGCAGCGGCGCGGTGCGCGCTGCGCCCGGTGCGGAGCGGCGATCGTGCCGGCTGACGTCACCCGCCCCACTCCACCCCGGTCGGCCGGGGCTCCGGCCGCGGGGCACGACTCCGCGGTGCGGCGGTTCCTGGTGTGGTGCCCGGACTGGCCGGTGGTGGCGGCCTCCCGCGCCGACGACCTCGACCCGCTGGCACCCGCGGCCGTGTTCACCGCGAACCGGGTGCTGGCCTGCTCGGCGACCGCCCGGGACGCCGGGGTCCGGCGCGGGATGCGGCGCCGGGAAGCGCAGGGCCGGTGCCCGGAACTCGTGGTGTCCGAACACGACCCGGCGCGGGACGCGCGGCTGTTCGAACCGGTGGTGGCCGCGGTCGAGCAGTTGACCCCGGGCGTGGAGGTCGTGCGTCCGGGGCTGGTGGCGGTGCCCGCGCGCGGCCCCGCCCGCTACTTCGGGGCGGAGGAGACCGCCGCGGAACGGCTCGTCGACCAGGTCGCCGCGCGGGCCGGGGTGGAATGCCAGGTGGGCGCGGCCGACGGCCTGTTCGCCGGGGTCCTCGCGGCCCGGCGCGGCGTGCTGGTGCCACCGGGCGGGAGCCGGGAGTTCCTCGCTCCGCTCGGCATCGGCGAGATCGACCAGCCCGCGCAGCGGCTCACCGCGAACCGCGCGGAACTGGTGGACCTGCTGCGGCGCTTGGGGATCCGCACGCTCGGCGAGTTCGCCGCGCTGCCCCCCGGCGACGTCACCACCCGCTTCGGCTCCGACGCGCTGCTGGCGCAGCGCTCCGCGCGCGGCGAGGAGGAACGCCCGCCGGACCGGCGCCGCCCGGAACCGGAGCTCACGGTCACCGAACGGCTGGACCCGCCGGTCGATCGGGTGGACGCGGCGGCGTTCGCGGCGAAGGCGCTGGCCGAGCGGCTGCACCGGTTGCTGGCGGAACGCGGCGTCGCCTGCACGCGGCTGGGCATCGCCGCGCGGACCGAGCACGGCGAGGAACTGCACCGGGTGTGGCGGTGCGCGGAACCGCTGACCCCGGCCGACACCGTGGACCGGGTG
Source organism: Saccharopolyspora sp. 7B (assembly GCF_020177435.1). Lineage (NCBI taxonomy): Bacteria > Bacillati > Actinomycetota > Actinomycetes > Pseudonocardiales > Pseudonocardiaceae > Saccharopolyspora > Saccharopolyspora sp. 7B. The sequence continues at coordinate 2,657 of NZ_JAIUKC010000199.1, forward strand.
CGCTGGCAGCTCGACGGCTGGCTCAGCGCCCGGTCGCGGGAACCGCGCCCCACCTCGGGGGTGGCGGTGCTGGCGCTGTCCCCGGAGGAGGTCGTGGGTGCGGGCGGGCTCCAACTGGACCTGGTGCGCTCGGCGACCGGTGCCGCCGACGCCCGTGCGGGACGCGCGTTCGTGCGCGTGCAGGGGCTGCTCGGGCCGGACCGGGTGCTGGTGGGCGTGCCCTCCGGCGGTCGGGACGCGCGGGACCGCGTGACGCTGGTGCCGTGGGGCGCGGAACGCCACCCGCGGCTGGAACCGGACCGCCCGTGGCCGGGGCGGATTCCGGCGCCGTCCCCGTCGGTGCTGCCCGAGGAACCGTGGCCCGCGACGGTGCTCGACGAGTCCGGAGAACCGGTGCGGCTCACCGCGCGAGCGGAGCTGACGGCGCCACCCCGGCGGGTGCTGGTGCGCGGTCGCGGCCGGGAGATCGTCGGCTGGGCCGGTCCGTGGCCGCTGCGGGAACGCTGGTGGGACCAGGGCCCCGGCAGGCGGGAGGCGCCGCTGATCGTGCGGCTGCAGGTGGTCCTCGCCCCGGACACCGGAGCGGACGAATCCCGGGCCGGCGGCGGCCAAGACGACCGGCACGACCAGGAAGACCAGGAAGACCAGGAAGACCCGGGCGAAGTGGCCCTGCTGCTGGTGCACGAGGACGCCGCCTGGTGGGTGCAGGGGGTGTACCGATGAGCTGGTTCAACCCGCCGCAGAGCTGGTCGGAGCTGGAGAAGGCGTTGTCCGGCGCCGGGCCCCCGCCGCGCGACGAGCGCTATCCCGCCGACGACGACCCCGAGCGGACCCGCGCGCCCCACGGGGACGGCGGCGAACCCGCGCCCGCCGAAGTCCCCTACGCGGAGCTGCACGCGCACTCGCACTTCAGCTTCCTGGACGGCGCCGGCCACCCGGAGGAGCTGGTCGCCGAAGCCGCCCGCCTCGGCCTGGAAGCGGTGGCGCTGACCGACCACGACGGCATGTACGGGGTGGTGCGCTTCGCGGAGGCCGCCGCCGAGCACGGCGTGCGCACCCTCTTCGGCGCTGAACTGGGCCTGGGCAGCGGCGGCGGCCGGGCTTCCGCCCGCACCGGCGAACCGGACCCGCCGGACCGGCACCTGCTGGTGCTGGCCCGCGGCCCGGAGGGCTACCGCCGGTTGTGCCGGGCGATCACCACGGCGCAGCTGCGCGGCGGGGAGAAGGGCCGCCCGCACTACGACCTGGCGGAGCTGGCGGCGGAGGCCGCGGGGCACTGGCTGGTGCTGACCGGCTGCCGCAAGGGCGCGGTGCGCGCGGCGTGGACCGAGGGCGGGACGCCCGCGGCCGCGGCGGAGCTGGACCGGCTGGTGGCGCTGTTCGGCGCCGAGAACGTGGCCGTGGAGCTCACCGACCACGGGCTGCCGGAGGATTCGGTGCGCAACGACGCCCTGTTCGAGCTGGCGCGCAGCCGCGGGCTGCGGGCGGTGGCGTCCACGGCGGCGCACCTGCCCTCCCCGGAGCGGGAGCGGATCGCCGCGGTGCTGGCGGCGATCCGGGCGCGCGGCAGCCTGGACGAGCTGGACGGCTGGCTGCCGCCGTCGGCGGGCGCGCACCTGCGGTCCGGCGCGGAGATGGCTCGCCGGTTCGCCCGCTACCCGGGGGTGGTGGCCGCGGCCGCCGAGCTGGGCCGGGAGTGCGCGTTCGACCTGCGGCTGGTGGCGCCGCGGCTGCCGCCGTTCGACGTGCCGCCGGGCCGCACGGAGGCCCAGCACCTGCGGGAGCTGACGATGCGGGGCGCGCTGGACCGCTACGGCCCGCCGGAGCGGAACCCGGCCGCGTACCGGCAGCTGGAGCACGAGCTGGCGGTGGTCGAACGGCTGGGCTTCCCCGGCTACTTCCTGGTGGTGCACGACATCGTCCGGTTCTGCCAGGAGCAGGACATCCTGTGCCAGGGCCGGGGTTCGGCGGCGAACTCGGCGGTGTGCTTCGCGCTGCGGATCACGAACGCGGACCCGGTGCGCTACGAGCTGCTGTTCGAGCGGTTCCTCGCCCCGGAGCGGGACGGCCCGCCGGACATCGACCTGGACATCGAGTCGGACCGCCGCGAGGAGGTCATCCAGTACGTGTACGGCCTGCACGGCCGCACGCACGCCGCCCAGGTGGCGAACGTGATCTCGTACCGCCCGAAGTCGGCGGTGCGGGACGTGGCGCGGGCGCTCGGCCACTCGCCGGGCCAGCAGGACGCGTGGAGCAAGCGGGTGGAGTCCTGGCACGAGCTGCCCGCGGACGAGGAGATCCCGGCGCAGGTGCGGGAGCTGGCGGACCAGCTGATCGGTTTCCCCCGCCACCTGGGCATCCACTCCGGCGGCATGGTGCTGTGCGACCGGCCGGTGAGCGAGGTGTGCCCGGTGGAGTGGGCGCGGATGCCGGGCCGCACGGTGCTGCAGTGGGACAAGGACGACTGCGCCGCCGCGGGGCTGGTGAAGTTCGACCTGCTGGGGCTGGGCATGCTCTCGGCGCTGCACTACGCGATCGACCTGGTCGCCGAGCACCACGGCCGCCGGGTGGACCTCGGCGAGCTGGACCTGGCCGACGACGCGGTGTACGAGATGCTGCGCCGCGCCGACGCGATCGGCGTGTTCCAGGTGGAGAGTCGCGCGCAGCTGGCGACGCTGCCGCGGTTGAAGCCGCGCGAGTTCTACGACCTGGTGGTGGAGGTGGCGCTGATCCGCCCCGGCCCCATCCAGGGCGGTTCGGTGCACCCGTACATCCGCCGCCGCAACGGGCTGGAGGAGTGGGACTACGAGCACCCGCTGATGGCGGGGGCGCTGGCGAAGACGCTGGGCGTCCCGCTGTTCCAGGAGCAGCTGATGCAGCTGGCGGTGGACGTCGCGGGCTTCTCGCCCGCGGAGGCCGACGAGCTGCGCCGGGCGATGGGCGCGAAGCGCTCGGGAACGCGGATGCGGCGGCTGCGGGACCGGTTGTTCGCGGGCATGGCGGCGAACGGCATCGGCGACGAGCTGGCGGAGCGGGTGTACGCGCGGCTGCTGGCGTTCTCGAACTACGGGTTCCCGGAGAGCCACGCGTTGAGCTTCGCGCTGCTGGTGTTCGCCAGCGCCTGGTTCAAGCGCTACTACCCGGCGGCGTTCTGCGCGGCGCTGCTGAAGGCGCAGCCGATGGGGTTCTACTCGCCGCAGTCGCTGGCCGCGGACGCGCGCAGACACGGCCTGCGGGTGCTGGGCCCGGACGTGAACGCGAGCCGGGTGCGCGCCGACCTGGAGCCGGACGAGCGTTCGGACGGCGGGCAGGCGGTGCGGCTGGGCGTGGCGTCGGTGCGCACCGTCGGCGAGGCCGTCGCGGAGCGGCTGGTGGCGGAGCGGGCCGAGCACGGCCCGTTCGCGGACCTGCCGGACGTGGTGCGGCGGGTGGGCCTGTCGGCGCCGCAGATGGAGGCGCTGGCGACGGCGGGCGCGTTCGGCTGCTTCGGCCTGTCCCGCCGGGAGGCGCTGTGGAACGCGGCCGCCGCGGCGGCGGACCGGCCGGACCGGTTGCCGGGCACCACGGTGTCGGCGGCGGCGCCGGTGCTGCCGGGGATGGACGGGGTGGAGCTGGCCGCGGCGGACGTGTGGGCGACGGGCGTGTCGCCGGACAGCTTCCCGGTGCAGTTCGTGCGGTCCCGCCTGGACGGTTGGGGAGCGGTCCCGGCCGCGGGGCTGGCGGAGGTGGCGCACGGGACGCGGGTGCTGGTGGGCGGTGCGGTGACGCACCGGCAGCGCCCGAGGACGGCGGGCGGCATCACGTTCCTGAACCTGGAGGACGAGACGGGGATGGTCAACGTGGTGTGCTCGCCGGGCCTGTGGGCGCGCTACCGCTCGGTGGCGCGGGGCAGCGCGGCGCTGCTGGTGCGCGGGACGGTGGAGCGCTCCGAGGGGGTGGTGAACCTGCGGGCGGACCGCTTGCAGCGCCTCGACATGAGAATTCCCTCGACATCCCGCGACTTCTGTTGACTGCTGTTCCCCCTTTGCTGCGAGGGGGTGGGGTGGCGGAACCTCAGCGGTTCCCTCGCTGCGGGATCGATTTCCCAAGTGGCTCCGCCACGAGGGAAATCGCTGTCCTCGCGAGGAAACCGCTGAGAACCCGCGGGTGGTCCGGTTGCTTTGGTGGTCGTTGGCTCAGCGGCTTCGCCGCTGACAGGAATGGTCAGCCGACCGGTTCGCAGCGGCGGAGGGCGAGCAGCACGTAGGTGCGCACGGCCTGCTCCAGGTCGGCGAGGGGCACGTGCTCGTCGTGGGCGTGCGCGTAGCGGATGTCGCCGGGGCCGAACTGCAGCGTCGGCACGCCGGCGGCCGCGTACAGGCGCAGGTCGGTGCCGTAGGGGGCGCCGAGCACCCGCGGTTCCGCACCGCCCGCGTCGCGGATCGCGCCGCGGGTCTCGTCCAGCAGCGGGTGGCCCGCCGGGAGCCGCCCGCTGGCGAACACGCCGCCGGGCCAGCTCACCCGCACCGGGTGCTCGGCGAGCCACGGGTCGGCGGCGCAGGCTTCGGCGACGGCGGCGGTGAACTCGGCCTTCGCGGTGTCGAGGTCCTCGTCCAGCCGCACCCCGTACCGGCCTTCGGCGACGGCGAGGTCGGGCACCGTGCTGGCCCAGTCCCCGGCGCGCACCACGCCGACCGACAGCGGGTACGGCAGGTCCAGGTGTGCGACCAGCGGATCCGGGTCGGCGTTGCGCCGCGCCTCCAGCTCCCGCAGCGCGGGCAGCAGCCCGGCGAGCCCGTCGACCGCGTTCACCCCGCGCAGCCGGGTGGAGCCGTGCGTGCTCTGCCCGGGCACTTCCAGCCGGAAGGTGAGCGAGCCGCCGTTGGCGGCGACGACATCGCCCCCGCTGGGTTCGGCGAGCACGACGGCCTGCGCCCGGTGCCCGCGGCGCAACGTCGCGAACGCGCCGAGCCCGCCGTCCTCCTCGCCGACGACCGCGTGCACCCCGACGGGCCGCCGCAGCGGGATGCCCGCGGTGCGCAGCGCCTCCAGGGCGCCGAGGAACGCCGCGATGCCGCCCTTCATGTCGCAGGTGCCGCGGCCGGCGGCGACGCCGTCGTGCACGCGCAGCGCGTACGGGTCGCGGTCCGGCCAGCGGTCCAGGTCGCCGGGCGGCACCACGTCGGTGTGGCCGCAGAACACCAGCGCCGGTTCGCCGTCGCCGAGGACGCCGACGCAGCCGTGCGCCACGTCCCGTTCGGCCTCCTGGCCGGGGAAGCCGGGCTGCGCGGCGAGCTCGTCGAGGTCGATGCGCCAGTGGTCCACCCGGTGCCCGAGCCCGCGGAGCCGGTCGGCGCACCACTGCTGCGCGTCCTGCTCGCCGCGGCTGCCGCCGACGCTGGGGATGGCGACGAGCTCCCGCAGGTCCCGCAGCACCCCGTCGAGGTCGATGGCCGCCAGCGCGGCCCGTTCGAGGTCGGTGCGGGCGGGTTCGCCGTGCTCAGTGCTGCTGCGCGAGGTGGTCACGACCCGAGTGTGGCGCATGGTCGTCGGGCGCTGGAGGGCTGCTACTACCATTCCGGCGTGGCCGAGGGCGACAAGATCGAGCGCGAGTTCGAGATCGGGAAAGACGGGCTGGGCGGCATCGTCGTGGGCATGGACGGCAGCCCGGCGAGCTTCCACGCCGCCTCGTGGGCGGCGGGACTGGCCCGTCGGGAGCGAGCGCGCCTCGTCCTGGTCTACGTGGAGGCCGTGGGCGGCGTCGCCTACTGGTCCCCGATGGGGGTGGCGGTGGCCAGCGAAGCCGCCGAGAGCCTCGTCGAGGAGTTGAAGAAGGAGGTCGTGGCGCACCTGCGCTACATCGACATCGACTGGGACTTCGTGCACCACCGCGGTGATCCGGCGGTGGGCCTGGAGCAGGTCGCCGAGCAGTACCGGGCCGACCTGATCGTGGTGGGCCGGTCCCGGCGCCGCGGCGGACTGCTGGGCACGGTGCCCGCGACGCTGGTGGTGGAAGCGGTGCGGCCGGTCGTCGTGGTCCCCTGATCATTCCCACTATTAATTGAAAGTTCGATCAATTCGCTGTGCGTGGTGCCGATACCGCCGAATGGCGGAAGTGCGGATGAGCGCGTTGAACTGGCCTCATCACCGGTCCATCCGTGTGAGGATGTCGGGCATGAGCGAGGACGGGCCCGGATTCGAGGAAGGGCCGAACACCGTGTGCTTCACCTGCGCCGGTTTCCGGAAGGTGAGCGAACCGCGGTTGTACGCGATCCAGGCCACCCGGGAGACCGAGACGGGCATGTCGATGGGCGAATGGCGGAGCTGCCCGCACTGCGGCGGATCAGGCAGGTTGCCGGGGTTGCAGCCGCCGAGCTGAGCGGCCGCCCGGCACCGCCGCGAAAGCCGGACGCGCGGCCGGGACCGTCGGTGCTTTCTGCGAAGCTGGCCGCATGCAAGAGGATCTGCGCACCCTCGGCGAGGACTTCTCCGACGCGGTGCTGACCGGTGCGGAATGGGACGGCCGTGAATTCGCGCACTGCGATTTCACCGATGCCGACCTCGGTCTGCTGCGCGCGCGGAACTGCGTGTTCACCGAATGCACCTTCCGCCGCACCGATCTCGCCGAGTCGCGGATCCGGGCGTGCGCGTTCCGCTCCTGCCGGTTCGACCGGGCGGTGCTGCGCGATTCCCGGTGGGAGGGGTGCAGCCTGCTCGGTTCGTCCTTCGTGGACTGCCGGTTGCGGCAGTGGAAGCCGGGGGAGACGGACCTGACCCTGGCGGGGATGGGCCGCGCCGACCTGCGCGGGCTGGACCTGCGCGGCGTCCGGTTCCGGGAGGCGAACCTCGGCGAAGCCGACCTGCGCCGCTGCGACCTGCGGGAGGCCGACCTGATGGGCGCGCGGCTGCTCGGCACCCGGTTCGAGGAGGCCGACCTGCGCGGCGCGATCATCGACGCCGACGGACTCGCGCAGAGCGTGCTGGCGGGCGCACGGGTGGATGTGAACACCGCCCTGGCGTTCGCCGCCGCGAAGGGCCTCCGCGTCGACTGACCCACCCGCGGGCCGCGCCCCGGGAAAGGAGAACCGGCACCGCCCGCGAGGGGCGATGCCGGTTCTCCGGACCTGCTCCGAACCTCATTCCATCGGCGGGCGCTGGGCGTCCCCGATCTCCTGGAGGGTGCCGTCGGCGACGAGGTCGCTGACCGAGCCGGGCAGCACGTAGGCCGTGCCCCCACCGGGCTGCTCGAACCACGGCACCGCCGTGCCGCGCAGCGCCTGCAGGGGTCGCTGCACGCGGAACGCCGCGTACCCGCGGGTGGACCACTGCGGCGGCAGCGACCGCTGGTTGTACGGCGTGTGGGCCGCGTAGGTGACGTTGCCCGCCGGGTCGCCGAAGCGGTCCAGCTCGGTGCCGGGCTGCAGCACGAGGTTGCGCCGGTCCCGGTACAGCGTCAACGGCGGTTCGCCGCGCAGCGGCTGGATGTTCCCCGTCGTCTGCTGCTGTTGCTGCGACGGGTGCGGCTGCTCACCGGGGGCGTTCTGCGGCGGGCGCTTGATCGGCCCGCCGGGACGGCCCTGCGGTTCGCCCTGCTGCGGGGCCTGGCCCTGCGGTCCCGGTCCCTGCCGCGGCGGTCCGGCCATGCCCGGCCCGGACGGGCCGGGACGGCGGTCGGCGCCCCCGGTCGGAGCGGCGCCGGGGCCGCCGTGCGGGCCCTGCGGTCCGGGCGCGCCCGGACGTCCCGCCTGGTCCTGCTCGGGGCGCTGGCCGCGCTGCGGCAGCGGCGGGTTCGCCGGGCCGCCCTGCGGGCCGGGCTGCGGGGCCTGCGGGTGCTGCGAGCCCGGCTGCACGGGACTCTGCACCCCCGGTGCTTGGGCACCCGGTGCCTGCGCCGCCGGGTTCTGCGCCCCCGGGTTCTGGGCAGCCGGGTTCTGGGCGAAGCCGTTCGGCGCCGCCCCGTTCACGTTCGGCATCGGCTGGAACCGGGTCGCCTCCGCGTCCGGTGCCGCCGGCTGGAAACCGCCCTCGTCCGCGGGTTCCTGCTCGGGGGCCTGGTTGGCGGTGAACAGGAAGTGCCCGCCGGTACCGGGCGCGGGCTGGCGCTGCGCGGGTTCGGCCGGGGCACCGCGGCGCGGCAGGTCGCCGAGCGCGGAGCGCTGGTCGGCGGCGTCCGCGGACTCCCGCTCCGGCTCGGCCTGGTGGTCGGCGGCCTGCGCTTCGGCGGCGTCGACGGCCGGGGTCCCGGCCGCCTGCGCTTCGGCGGACTGGGCGTCGAACGGCTGGGCGTCGAACGGCTGGGCGTCGACGGACTGGGCCGCGAAGGGCTGCTGCGCCTCGAAGACCTCCGCCTCGGCGGGCCGGGCTTCCGGGGTCTCACCGAGATCCCGGGCCGCGCGGTCACCGCGCTGCGGGAGCTCGGCGGCCTCGTCCGCCCGGTGGTCGGTGAACAGACCGGCCGCGGGGGAGTCGGGCGTGCTGCCGAACGCGGCGAACCGCTCCGAGCGACCCGGCTGCTCCACTTCGGACCCGTCCGCGGTGGCGAACCCGGCGGGTTCCGGCTCCGGCGCGGGCGCGGCGGGTTCCGCGGTGTCCGCGTCCGGACGCGGGGATTCCGGACGCGGGGATTCCGGCCGCGAGGGCTCCGAACGCAGCGGCTCCGCCGGCGGGGCTTCCGCCGGCGAGCGCCGCCGCTGGTCCTCGGCAGCGGGCAGCGGCTCGGTGCTGGACAGCAGCAGGCTGCCGAGCAGGAAGGCCGCCGCCTGGTCGGCGTGCTCGAAGTGGACGTCGCCGTGCAGGTCGTCCTCGCCGGCGGTCACCACCCAGCCGGGCTCGTCGCGCAGCAGGCAGCGCGCGTCGGGGGAGTGGCTGCCGACGCGGTACTCGCCGCCGTCCACGCCCAGCTCGATGAGCCGGTCGTGCAGCCGCGCCAGCACGGCCTGCGTCTCGTCGAGGTCCTCGTCCGCGCCGCTGCCGAGGCCGTGCCGCGAACCGGACTCCTCGGCCACGTCCTCGTCCAGGCCGAGCCCGGCGGGAGCCTGGTCGACCGGCTCGTCGTCGTGGGTGATCAGCGGGAGCCCGGCGTCCGGCGCGGAGTCCTCGGCCGGCTTCTCGCGGCGCCCGAGCACCGGGGTGCCCGGTTCGAAAGCGGCCTCGGGTTCCTCGCCGTGCGTGATCAGCGGCGGTTCGGCGTCGGCCGGGGTGCGCTCGGCGGGCTTCTCGCGGCGGCCGAGCACCGCCCCGCTCGACTCGAACGCGTGCTCCTCCCGCCACGAGTCGCCGGGCCGGTCGATCTCGGTCGGCTCGGCGGGCGCGGGCAGCCGCACCGCGTAGTCCTCCTCGACGCGCGGCGTCTCGCCGGTGGCCTGCTCGTCGTACCCGTCGTGCTCGGGCTGGTCGAACAGCTCGCGCACCGCGGCGTCCCGGGTGCGGTCGTCCACCTCGCCGAGCGCGAAGCGGCGCGAGCGGATGTGCTCGACGAGCTCCGGCTGCGGCGGCACGCCGTACTGCATCAGGTAGTAGGGCACCGCGCCCGGCCACACCCACGTCCCGTCGGTGTGCCAGGTCGAGGGCACCGAAGCGGGGGCGTTCGGGTCGAGCAGGTCGTCGTCGTTGTCGCGGGACGCGAGCACGATCGGCGCGTTCTCCAGGTAGTGGCGCAGCGCGCCGATCTCGTCCTGGGGCACCGGCGCCCGGGTCGCCACCAGCGGGCGGCCCTGGTCGTCGAAGTCGTCGAACACCAGCGCCGTCCGGAATTCCGCGTCCGGGTCGTCCGCCGCCGGCGGTTCCGCGGCGAACGCGGCCGGTTCCGGCTCGTGCTGCTCGCCGCGGCGCGACTCCCGGCGCGGGAGAGCGGGGGCGGCCTCCTGCGCGGGGTGGTCCTGCCGCGGCGGTTCGGTCTGCTGCGCGGGCGCTTCCGGCTGCTGGCCGGCCTGCTCCGCGGGCGCGGTCGCGCCGTCCAGCTTCTCCCGCATCCAGTCCGGCACGTTGTCGTCGGTGCGCGGGTAGCGGCGGAGCTCGTCGACGTACGCGGCGCGCGGCAGCGGGCGCTGCCACTGCGGCTCGGCGTCGAAGTTGATGTCGATGCGGTAGCTCGACGGGCGCTCCACCACGTAGAGCGCGCTGAGCCACGTACCCACGTCGGGGCGGTACATGCCTTCCCGCAGGTGCTCGAAGATCCCCCACAGCTCTTCGGGCGGCTCCCACGGCTCGGTGCCACCGTCCTGGGCGGCGACCTCCCCGAGCAGATCCTGGTACTCGCCCGTGGCGCGGTACTCGACCGTGATCTGCTGCCAGTCCTCAGGTGCGGCCTGCAACAGCAGGACGCCGATCCTGCGGGCTATCTGTTCCTGCTCTTCCGGACTGATCGCTGTCGGACGCGACATGGGTGACATCCTCCCCCTCTCAACCGGGCCCACCGACCCCGCCCCGCGAAAACGCTACTCGAAGGGTCGTTCGTGGTGTGTCGTCCCGGGTGAGTTCGGTGCAGTGGTTCGGCGCCGTGGGTGCGGCGGTGATCGTCGGGCGGGTCGTTCCGAGCTCCAAAGCCTGCCTTGTGGACGTCCGGAGCGACATCACACCACCAGGTGTGATCCGCCGTACGAAAATCGCTGGCCGTTGCGGACGCCGACCGGCACAGTGAACCGCGTGCTGCGCCCGTACCTGTTGTTGGCCCAGGTTCCGCACGCGTTCACGCTGCTCGGCGCAGGTCTGCTGGCTCGATTGCACCAACCGGCGATCAACCTGGTGCTCACGTTCCTGATCGCGGACCGCACCGGTTCTTACACGGCCGGTGGTGTGATCGGCGGCGCGATCACCGTCGGTCAGGCCGTGGCGGGTCCGGTGCGCGGCCGGGCGGCGGACCGCGCGGGGCCGACCGGAGTGCTCCTGATCACGGGGTGCGGTTACGGGCTGGGGCTGTTCGCGATCGCGTTCCTGGCAGGTCCGGACAGCCGGCTGCCCGCGCAGTGGTGGTGGCTGCTGGTTCCCGTGGCGTTCGCCACGGGACTGTCCTTCCCGCCCGCGGGCCAGGTGGGGCGGGCCGTGTGGGTGCGGATCGCGGACGGCCCGGCCCGGCAGGCCGCGTTCGCGGTGGAGGCCACGGCGCAGGAGCTGCTGTTCGTGGTCTCCCCGATCCTCGCCGCGTTCGTCGTCGCCGTGCAGGGCGCGTTCGCCGCGACCGCGTGGTGCGGGGTGATCGGCGCGGCCGGGGCGGCCGTGTTCGCGTTCGTGCTGCGCCGGGCCGGGATCGACGCGGTGCCCGCGGCAGGAGAGCGGTCCGGGGGTGAGCCGCTGTTCGCCGCGCGCGGGTTCGCGCTGGCGCTGGGGTTCACCTGCCTGATGATCGGCGGGGTGATCTCGGTGGACCTGCTGCTGGTCGGCTGGGCGCGGGACCGCGGCACCCCGGAGCTGGCCGGCTACCTGGCCGCGGTGTGGGCGGTCGGCTCGCTGATCGGCGGGCTGCTGCTGGGCGCGTCGGCGCGGCGGCCCCGGCTGTGGCTGCGCGGTGCGCTGGTGGCGGCGGGCGTGGCGGTGCTGGTGCCGGTGTTGCCGCCGGTCGCCGATCCCGGGTCGCCGTGGCTGGTGAGCGCGGTGCTGCTGGTGGGCGGCCTGGCGATCGCGCCGACGTTCGCGGCGAACAACGCGCGGATCGGCGAACTCGCCCCGGCGGGCAGGCGGGTGGAGGCGTTCGGCTGGCTGGCGAGCGCGGGCATGGTCGGGTCCGCGATCGCGGCGCCGCTGACCGGGGCGCTGCTGGACGCGTCCGGGCCCGCGGCGGCCGCGGCGGCGGGGACCGCGCTGGCGCTGGCCGCGGTGTGCCTCGCCGCACATCCGAGCGTGCGGACTCGGTCCGCGGAGGACACTCCCGTCCCGTGAGTGCTGAAGCTTCCGCCACCCGCGGCCGAGCCCTCGGCATGGCCGGTGCCGTCCTGGTCGGAGTGGTGCTGTCGGTGCAGTCGCGGCTCAACGGCGCGCTCGGCGCGCAGCTCGGGGACGGGCTCGGGGCCGCGTTGATCTCCTTCGGTTCCGGGCTGGTCGTGCTGCTGCTGGCCACCCCGTTCCTGCCCGTCGCGCGCGCGGGCCTGCGCACGGTGCGGACGGCCCTGCGCGACGGGGGCCTGCGCTGGTGGCAGTGCCTCGGCGGTGTCGCGGGCGGGTTCCTCGTGTTCGGGCAGGGCCTGTCGGCGGCGGCGCTGGGCGTCGCGCTGTTCACCGTCGCCGTCGTCGCGGGGCAGGTCGCCAGCGGGCTCGTCGTGGACCGGATCGGGCTCGGACCCGCCGGGCCGCAGCGGGGGACGGCACCGCGCGTGGTGGGCGCGGTGCTGGCGGTGCTCGCGGTGCTGGTCGCGGTGTGGGAGGAGCTGACCGGGTCCGGCGCGAGCTGGCTGATCCTGGTGCCCGCGCTCGCCGGGATCGGCGTGGCCTGGCAGCAGGCGGTGAACGGCCGGGTGAAGCAGACCGCCGGGTCGCCCGCCTCCGCCGCGGTGATCAATTTCGGGGTGGGGGCGACGGGACTGCTGCTGGCCTGGCTGGTGGAGGTCGCGGTGCGCGGCCTGCCCGGTCCGCTGCCGCCGCAGCCGTGGCTGTACCTCGGCGGAGTGCTCGGCATCTTCGTGATCGGCGGCGCCGCCGCGCTGGTGCACCGCACCGGGGTGCTGGTGCTGAGCATGGGGATGGTCGCCGGCCAGCTGTTCGGGGCGCTGCTGCTGGACCTGCTGGCACCCGCGCCCGGCACCAGCGTGCCGCTGACCACCGTCGTCGGCGTCGCCCTCACGTTCGTCGCGGTCGCCGTCGCCTCACTGCCGGACCGGTTCGCCCGAGCGTGATCCCGCCGGACCAGCCGGGCCCGCGTCTGCCACGATGAGCAACCGTGAGCGCCACGATCCTGGACGGCAAAGCCACCAAGAACGCGATCTACGAGGAGCTGCGCGGCCGCGTCGCCGCACTCGCCGCGCGCGGCGCCACCCCCGGGCTGGGCACCGTGCTCGTCGGCGACGACCCCGGGAGCCAGTCGTACGTGCGCGGCAAGCACAACGACTGCGCCAAGGTCGGCATCGCCTCGCTGCGCCGCGACCTGCCCGCAGACAGCAGCCAGGCCGACCTGGAGGCGGTGCTCGACGAGCTCAACGCCGACCCGGCCTGCACCGGCTACATCGTGCAGCTGCCGCTGCCCGCGCACCTCGACGCCGGTCCGCTGCTGGAGCGCGTCGCCCCGGACAAGGACGCCGACGGGCTGCACCCGATCAGCCTCGGCCGCCTCGTGCTCGGTGAACCCGCGCCGCTGCCGTGCACCCCGCGCGGCATCGTGGAACTGCTGCGCCGCCACGACGTGCCGCTGGACGGCGCGCACGTCGCCGTCGTCGGCCGCGGCATCACCGTCGGCCGCCCGCTGGGCCTGCTGCTGACCCGCCGCGGCGAGAACGCCACCACCACCCTCTGCCACACCGGCACCCGCGACCTGGCCGCGATCGTCCGCACCGCCGACGTCGTCGTGGCCGCCGCCGGGCGCCCGAACCTGATCACCCCGGACATGGTGAAGCCGGGAGCCGCGGTGCTCGACGTCGGCGTCACCCGCACCGAGGACGGCGTGGCCGGGGACGTGCACCCCGACGTCGCCGAGGTCGCCGGGCACCTCTCGCCGAACCCCGGCGGGGTCGGGCCGATGACCAGGGCGATGCTGCTCACCAACGTCGTGGAAGCGGCGGAGCGCCATGCCGCGTGACGGATCGGACGGTCCCCGCGGGCTCGGATCTACGATGACCCGGCAGTTCGGGCAAGCGTGGGAGGCCGGCATGAACGAACGCTTCGGCGACCGGGCGAAGTGGGCGGTGCACGTGCCGTTCGCGCTGGTGCTGCTGGTCGCGGCGATCGGATTCCTGCGGATCGCGATGCACGCGTGGCGGGAGGGCTCGATGCTGCTGAGCCTCGCGCTGCTGCTGGCGGCGGCCGCGCGGGCGTTCCTGCCCCAGGAGCAGGTGGGGCTGATCGCGGTCCGCTCCCGCACGGTCGACCTGATCCTCTACGGCGGGTTCGGGTTGGTGCTGCTAGCCGTAGCAGTGACCATCGTCGGCGGCCCACTGGATTTCTGAGCTTGGTCCCCGCTCGTCTTGGCCCGGTGGTGGGGTGGCGGAACCTCAGCGGGGTTTTGGGGGGGGGGGGGGGGGTGCGCGGGGGGGGCCCCCCCGGGGGAACAGGTGGACGGGCGCATAACCGGGTCAGCCCCCGGGG
>NZ_JAIUKC010000200.1:0-1778 GCF_020177435.1 Saccharopolyspora sp. 7B
CTCCCGCCCGCCCCACATGACGAAGGTGCGGGCACCGAACTCGCGCGCCAGGTCGAGGTTGCGCAGCACCTTGCGCAGCGCGAAGCGGCGCACCGCGCGGTCGTTGGAGGTGAACCCGCCGTCCTTGAACACGGGGTGCGAGAACAGGTTGGTGGTGACCATCGGGACGGTGATCCCGGTGTCGGCGAGGGCCTGCTTCAACCGGTCGATCTCGGTGCGCCGGGCCGCGTCGGTGGCGTCGAACGGGAACAGGTCGTCGTCGTGGAAGGTGAGGCCCGCGGCGCCGAGCTCGGCGAGCTTCTCCACCGCGTACCGGGTGTCCATTGTGGACCTAGTCGGGCCGCCGAACGGGTCGATGCCCCGGTAGCCGATGGTCCACAGCCCGAAGGAGAACCGGTCGGCGGGGGTGGGGGTGCGGCTCATCGGAAGTCCCTCCCACGAATTTGTTCTTGTGCAGAACATACTAGGGTTCCGAGTGATCAGCGGGCAAGATCCGGCGGACGGGGGAGCGGATGCGCGGCAGCAACTCGGACCGCGTCCGGCGCGACAACCTCGCCGCCGTGCTCGACCTGGTGCACCGCACCGGATCGCTGTCCCGGGCCGGCATCACCCGGGCCACCGGGTTGAGCCGTTCCACGGTCGCCGCACTGATCGCCGAGCTCACCGGCATGGGCCTGGTCGCCGAATCCGGTCCGCAGGACACCGCCCGCGTCGGCAGGCCCTCCCCGGTGGTGCACCCCGACCCGGACTGCGTGGCGATCGCGGTCAACCCGGAACTGGACGCGATCACCCTCGGCGTCGTCGGCCTCGGCGGGGAGGTCCGCTCCCGCCGCCGGATCGAGATCGCGCGGCCCGGCGCGACGCGGACCGTCGAGGTCGTGGCCGCCGAACTCGGCTCCGCCGAACTGGACGGGAAGCGCATCGCCGGCATCGGCGTCGCCGTGCCCGGCCTCGTCCGCGACGGCGACGGCGTGGTGCGGTGGGCGCCGCACCTGGGCTGGCGCGAAGAACCGATCGCCGCCGAGCTCACCCGCGCCACCGGGCACCCCGCGTTCGCCGGGAACGACGCGACCCTCGGCGCGCTCGCCGAGCACCTGTTCGGCGCCGGAGTCGGCGTCCCCGACCTCGTCTACCTCAACGGCGGGGCCAGCGGCATCGGCGGCGGCATCATCGCCGGAGGGAGCCCGCTCGGCGGGACCGGCGGTTACGCGGGCGAATTCGGGCGCAACCGGCCCGCGATCCGCGACCCGGCCGACCGCGCGGTGCCGGACGGGACGCTGGAGGACGAGGTGAACCGGGCGCGGCTGCTGGAGCTGCTCGGGCTCGGCTCCGCCGACCAGCTCGCGCTGTCCGGGGCGCTGGCCGACTCGGCCGATCCGCGGGTGCGCGCCGAACTGGCACGGCAGGCGCGGGTGCTCGGCGGCGCGGTCGGCGCCGCGGTCAACGTGCTCAACCCGCGGCTGGTGGTGCTCGGCGGGTTCCTCGCCGACGTGCTCGGCGCGGATCCGGCGGGATTCGCCGAGCTGGTGGCCGAGCAGTGCTCAGCGCCCGCGTTCGAGGAGGTGCGGATCGTGCCCGCCGCGCTCGGCGCCGACCTGCTGATGATCGGCGCGGGCCAGCTCGCGCTGCACCAGCTGCTCACCGACCCGGCCGCCATCCGCCCGCCCGCCGCCGAGGTGGGGTGGGGGGGGGCCGCAGGTGGGGGGGATAGCGGCCCGGCCGGCGGGGGCCCGGCGGGGCGGGGGGGGGGGGGGGGCGCGGGGGGGGGTGGGCGGGGG